>JBKJSR010000192.1:0-5298 GCA_046594355.1 Bryobacter sp. | reverse complement strand
ATCGAAGCGTGGCTGTGTGCATCAATCACGGGGAAACGCGCCTTGGCCAGGTGTGTTTTAGGAACAATCAACGATGACGCTGGCGTATAGTCTTTCAAGCGAAGAGCATCCATCGGCCCTTCCTTGACGGGGATTCCGAACTTGACTACTGGCACCTGGGCCATCAGGACTGCGCCGGAAATGGCGAACAGGGCAAAGCAAAACATGGGAACTCCCCTTTGGGCTCCAGTTTACAGTGCGGCTATGGGGCCGAGTCTTAAGCCGCGCCGTTCTTCTTGAACCAGGAGAGCATCTTGCCCCAAGCTTCTTCTGCGTCCGCTTTGCCGTAGCTCGGGCGGTAGTCGGCGTTGAAGCCGTGCTGGGCATTGGGGTAAACGATGATCTCGCTCTTGGATTTGCCGGGCTTCAAAGCTGCGCGCATCTTATCGAGCGAATCGAGGGGGATGCCCTGGTCTTTGCCGCCGTAGAGTCCGAGGACGGGGACGTTGATCGAGGTCGCTACATCGATCGGGTGTTTGGGTTGGAGTTCGCTCGGCTGGCCGACGACCCGTCCGTACCAGGCGGCACCGGCCTTGATCTTTGGATTGTGCGCGGCGTAGAGCCAAACAATACGACCGCCCCAGCAGAAACCGGTGATGGCCGCTTTGTTGACGTTGCCGCCATTCTCGCCGGCGAAGGTCAAGGTGGAGTCGATGTCGGTCAAGACCTGAGCGTCGGGAACCTTGGAGACGATGTCGCGCACGAGGGTTGGAATGTCTTCGATACCTGCGGGGTCGCCCTGGCGGGCGTAGAGAGCGGGAGCGATGGCGTAGTAGCCCTTCTTTGCCAAGCGGCGGCAGAGGTCCTTGATGTGTTCGTGGACACCGAAGATTTCCTGAACGACGAGAACGACGGGAAAGTTTTTGCCCTTTTCCGGCCTGGCGCGATAGGCGGGGATTTCTCCATCGGCGACCCTGACTTTTACTTCTCCGGCAGTGAGGCCATCGGTGTTCGTAGTGATGGTTTGAGCGCTGATGGGCTGGACGGCGAGCGCGAAACCAGCGGGTAAAGAGGTAACGAGGAAGTTGCGGCGGGAATTGTTCAGTTCGTTCTTTTGATCTTCAAGCATAAAGGTGTCCTTTATTCTATTATTTAGCGTCGCGCCAGTTGGGGCCGGTGCCGGTTTCGACTAGCAGGGGGACGGAAAGCTGGTGAACGATTTCCATTTCGCGCTTGACCAATTTGCGGATGGCGTCGACTTCATCGGGTGGGGCTTCGAGCACTAGTTCGTCGTGGACTTGCAGTAGCATGCGGGCCTCGAATCCCTCCGATGTGAGGAGCTTGTCGATCTGGATCATTGCCAGTTTGATCAGGTCTGCCGCCGTGCCTTGCAGCGGTGTGTTGACGGCTGTGCGTTCGGCGAAGTTGCGGATGTTGGGGTTCTTCGAATCGATGTCGGGGATGGGGCGCTCGCGACCGAAGAGGGTTCTGGAGATGCCCGTCTTGCGGCATTCCGCGATGGTCGCTTCGATGAAGCGTTTGACGCCGGAGTAGCGATCGAAAAAGAGTTGGATGTACTTGTCGGCTTCGGCTCGCGGGATGCCCAGTTGCGAGGCGAGACCGAAGGAGGTTTGGCCATAGACGATTCCGAAATTCACTGCCTTGGCGTTGCGGCGCTGTTCGGATGTGACCATCAACTGCGGGATGCCGAAGACTTCGCTAGCGGTGCGGGTGTGGATGTCTTCGTTGTTGCGGAAGGCTTCGAGCAGGACCTTGTCCTTCGACATGTGGGCTAGCAGACGAAGCTCGATTTGGGAGTAGTCGGCGACGATGAGGGTCCAGCCGGGTTCGGGGATGAAGGCGGCGCGGATGGCGCGGCCTTGTGAGGTGCGAATGGGAATGTTCTGGAGGTTGGGGTCGCTCGAACTGAGGCGGCCGGTGGCGGCACCGGTCTGGTTGAAGGTGGTGTGGACGCGGCCGGTGGCGGGGCGGATCAGGAGCGGGAGGGCGTCGAGGTAGGTGCCTTTGAGCTTTGCGAGCTGGCGGTAGTCGAGCACCTTCTGCGCGATGGGGTGATAGACGATGAGGCCCTCGAGAACTTCGGCGGCGGTGGAGTAGCTCTTGGTTTTGGCAGTCCTGGTGGGCGAGGGGAGGCGGAGTTCTTCAAACAGAATCGTGCCCAATTGTTGTGGGGAGTTGATGTTGAAGGGGTGCCCGGAGAGCATATAGATCTCGTCGGTGAGGACTTGCAGTTGCGCTTCGAAGTCTTTGGACATTTCACCGAGAACCTGGCGGTCGATGCGGATGCCAGTTTGTTCCAGCTTGCGGAGGACGGGGATAAGGGGCTTTTCAATCGTCTCCCAAACGGACCAGAGCTTACGGGCTTCGAGCTTGGGCTTGAGGACTTCGCGGAGTTGCCAGACGGCGACTGCCTTATCGATCGCGGTGGCGGCGGGGCGGGATTGCAGGTAGCGCTCGGAGAGAGTTTCGAGCGAGACGGCGCTGGGGTCGGCGTCGTGGATGAAGCCGAAGAGTTTGACGTCCTCATCCATGTCCGCGAAGGCCTGGTTCTTTGCGTCGTACACGATTTGGGGTGCGTCGGGGAGCGGAGAGCCTCTGGTGAGTTGCGACTTGCCGTGGGCGGCGGCGAGACCGATGGAATCGGCTTCGACAAAGAGGGCGTAGGGGCCGTTGAGTTGGGCGGCGAAGTCTTCGGGAGAAAGGCCGGGGAGGGTTGATGTTGCGAGTTCGGGGTCGAGCTGCTTGAGGAGACTGAAGAATTCCATCTCCTGGTAGATTGCGCGGAGGAGGGTGGTGTCTGGAGTTTGAGCAATGGCCTGATCGAGGGACCATTCGATGGGGACTTCGCAGTGGATGGTAGCGAGGCGTTTGGAGAGCAGGATCTGATCGCGGTGCCCGATGAGGATTTCGCGCATCTTCTTTTTGTCGACTTCGGCGGCGCGGTCGAGGGCGGCTTCGACGGAGCCGAAGCGCTGGAGCAATTCGACGGCACCTTTGTCGCCGATGCCGGGGGCACCGGGGATGTTGTCTACTTTGTCGCCCTTGATGGCGAGGAGGTCGGCGATCTGGCTGGGGGGGACACCCATGAACTCGAGGGTCTTTTCCGCGTCGAAGAGCATGTCGTCCTTCATGGGGTTGAGCATTTTGACATGGTCGTTGACGAGCTGGAGCATGTCTTTGTCGCTCGAGACGATGACGACGTCGATGCCCTGTTCGACGCCACGGCGGGCGAGAGTGCCGATGAGATCGTCGGCCTCGAAACCGTCGCTCTGGAGGACGGGGATGCGCATGGCTTCGAGCACCTTTTTGCAGTGAGGGATCTGATCGATGAGGTCGGGTGGAGTTTCGGTGCGGTTGGCTTTGTAGGCGGCGAATTCCTGTTCGCGGAAGGTGGGGCCGAGACTTTCATAGACCGCGACGACGTACTCGGGCTTATACAAAGCGATGAGGCGGCGCAGCATGTTGTGGAAAATGTACACTGCTTCGGTGGAGTTGCCCCGAGCGGTTCGCATGGGTGGAGCGGAACTGCGAGCCCGAGCGTGATAGGCCCGAAAGATGAAGCCGAAGGAATCGATCAGAAAAAGGCGCGGCTGGGTGGTCTGCGGGTCTGCCATGAGGGTAATCTCATGATACTCGCGTTGAGGGTTCACGCGTTTGCTGTAATCCAGACACACATTGTGCGTAGCGCTGTAGTCAATTTGATACACATTGTGGCTAATAAAGTTTTACAAATCAACAGTTTACAGTTTTCCATATGGCTGTTACAGTATTGTGTTGAAGATCGTTTTCCAGCAGTACACTCCCGCTTTGGAGGCTCATATTGCAGTTTGAATCAACAATCCAGAATCCCGTTGCTACGCATGGCGTGGGATTGCATCATGGAGTTCCATCGAGTGTGCGGATCCTGCCGGCACCGGCCGGTACGGGAATCGTTTTTCAGCGCACCGACCTGAACGGCTTTGAGATCCAGGCTAGTTTCCGGCACGTCGCCCGTGTCAGTTATGCCACAAGTCTGATGCGGCAGGGTGTGTTGATCTCGACAACCGAGCATCTTTTGAGTGCGCTTTACAGCATGGAAATCGACAACGCGATTGTTGAAATCGACAATCTGGAAGTGCCGATTCTGGATGGATCGAGTTTGCCCTGGGTGCTGCTGCTCAAAGAAGCGGGGGTGAAAAAGCTGCGGCGGCAGCGGCGTTATCTGCGATTGGTGCGGGAATTGCTGGTTGAGGGGAACGGGAAGCGGATCCGGATGTTGCCATCGGATCGCTTTGTTTTGAATTGCGATGTTTACTTTGAGCACCCGATTGTGGGGCGGCAAAAGCTGGAATTTGAAGTGACTCCGGACCGTTATGCCGAGGACATTGCGCCGGCACGGACCTTTGGTTTTGAGCATGAGCTGGACCAAATGCGGAATATGGGTTTGATTCGCGGGGCGTCGCTTGAGAACGCCGTGTGTTTTACGAAGACGGGCGTGTTAAATCCCGAGGGCCTGCGCTATTCAAACGAGCCGGTGCGGCATAAGGTGCTCGATCTGATCGGGGATCTGGCTTTGATTGGACGGCCGATACTGGGGCAGGTGATTGCCGAGCGCGCCGGGCATGCGATGCATGTCGCGCTGGTGTCGAAGATCATGAGCGATCCGACGCTGTATGAAGTGATCAACTTCGATCAGCTTGTAGATCGCGTTTCGCATGCACTGGTTTCCTAATCTACTTTCGCTGAGCCGGGTGGCGCTGGCTCCGCTGATCTGGTGGATGATTTTGAACACGCATCCCTGGGCTTGGACCGTGTTTTTTTGGGTGTCGTGGACGGATGCACTCGATGGATGGCTGGCGCGGAAGATGGGTGTGAGTTCGCGCATGGGAGCTTATCTCGATCCATTGTGCGATAAGGTTTGGGTGATTGTGGCGACGCTGGCGTGGTGGCAGATGGGGCGGATTCCGGACTGGTTGATGGTGATGATCCTGGCACGGGATGGAGTGATTCTGATGGGGAGCGCCTATGTGAACCGGCGGACAGGGCAAGCGGATTTTGCGCCGTCGATTTGGGGGAAGACGAGTACGGTGATTCAACTGACGATGCTGGCCGGGTGTTTTACGCTGGGCGAGGAGTGGCTGGTTTGGCTTCGTTATATTGCCGGGCTTGGGACTTTGGTGAGTGGGGCGGAGTATGTGCGGCGGGGAGTGAGAATGTTGCGCGGCGCGGCGGGGATGGGGCAAGGCCATCTTCGCGGTGGCTCATAAGCTGATCGTCATCGTCTATCACATGCTCAAGGACAAGACGCCGTACAAAGAA
>JBKJSR010000114.1:0-10531 GCA_046594355.1 Bryobacter sp. | reverse complement strand
ATTCCGTCGATCGCTTTACCGCGCGCAGTGATCAGAATACGCGCATAGCTGCGCCCGTGCTGCAGTTTGGTGCCCTCGGTGGTCACTAAAGTCTTCATCTCGCGCTGCACCACCACGGCAACATTGCTCGCCAGCACTTCCGGCTTGTCGGAAAAATACTGGCTCCACTTGCGAACCTTGTCTTGCCACTGACGGGTATCGAATTTAATCGGGGCAACCGCATCGAATTTCACAACCGGAGCTGTCGGCGAAAAATCACCCGATTTGTCGTCCCCTTCCAGCTTCACCTGCTGGTTGGTTTTGATGTTGATCAGACGCTGTCCGGCGGCGCGAAACACCCGGTCCGTCTCGAGCCACAAACGCCTTCGCAGCGCATTGGGCTCATCCTCGAGCGGCATCGAAATCGCACCCGAAAACTGCGGCCGGTCACCGCGAATCTGCCGGTAGTTGTCGAGCTTCGCGTCGCCCACCCGTATCGAAACATCGAGCGACCGGCTCTTCCCGGCAGTCGACCCCTGTAAGGTCCCCAGCGTGCCGGTTACCGACATCGCTTCTTGCTCCACGAGCTGGTAGGACATGAAATAAGGGGCGGGATCCGCCTTCTTGAGCGCGGCAAAGTTGCGCTGCAACTCCTCGTCGAGAATCAGCATTACTTTTGGCTGTGCGTGAAGTGAAAAGGCCAGTAGGGGAAAGACAATGGAAATACGGCAAAATGCCCGGAAATTGTGCAAATACACAACATGAGAATAGCACGCGCCTTCCCCGCTACTGCCCTAAACTCCGCCCCGTAAATAGCTTAGCGGCTCATCGCCGCTTCATAGGGCCGCTCAATGGAAAGCAGCCCTTTTTGGCGCAGCCCCGTCAAAGCGAGTCCGTAGCGGCCTCGCACGCCGGTTTTCTCGAAGATGTGCTTCAAGTGAATCTTTACGGTTCCCGGACGGATTCCCAGGTCCCGCGCGATCTCGCGGTTCTTGAGTCCATGTTCCACCAGTTCCATCACCTGCGTTTCCCGTGGTGTCAGCGCAGAACGCGGATGACGGGTTTCACCTGGCTGTTCACGGAACACCGAATCCTCCATCCAGTTCTTGCCCTGTACCACCGTGCGGAAACAGTTGAGCATATTCGACGGGGAAGTAGCTTTGCGCAGGATACCCTTCGCACCCGCCTGCAGCAAGCGCAACGCTTCGGCCTCTGTCATCGATACGCCCCAAACCACCGCCTTCGGCAACGGCCTCAATTCGATTGCGGTCGGCGCAAAGGGCAGTCCACCGCTATCCGTGCCAGCGTTCAGTCGGTCCATGTCCTGCTCGGCCAGCCGCATATCCTGGATCCATTCCATTACCACCTTCATCCCCAGTGCCTTGTCTAGCAACACGACATCCGGCCGCTGCCGCCGCGAAATTTCCCGGCACAGCGCCAGGTTTTCGCATACCCCGCTAACACGGAGGTCGGTAGTTGAGGACAATAAGGTTTGGATGCCCTCCACCGTCAATGGCTGGGTCTCGCATAGCAGTATAGACGCATGCGTAAATGCCGCCGGCACAACTGGAGCCCGGTTAACAGGAGCCTGGACAACAGGGCACTGAACCACACTCCCTTGCGCCGACTGAGCGTTCGGAGAAGTGGAATATTCCATCAAATTGCTTTCGTTCACGGTTGCTTAGCCTTTCGGGAACAAAGCTAGTATTGCTTTTTCAGCCGGACTAGCTTGGTTTCGGAATCGGATCTAGTCTTCCCCTTTTGAAAGGGGAATATCTCGACTCGGAGAAGCTTATCGGTGATTCGCATCATGGTTTTAGTAAATCTTGCAGGAATTTTTCTCTATCGTTTTTCGATCTTTCCGTCGATACTCAATCACAAAGAAGGTGGAGGCCTTACCTGCGGTCCGGGCCGGATACCCGTCGCGGACACCTAACCCTTCTGTAATCAAAGCTATGAATCAGGCCGATACATTTCAGAGTGCGGGCAATTGGAAGTACCTTCTCATTTGTCCCTCGCAGGGGATCACCAAAGATCTCCAGCAAACCCTTGGAGGCAATATGCCCCATGCCGAGATCCTCGAAATTCCCGTCTACCCCCCCTCCGCCGGCCTTCTCGAAGTACTCAGCGTCCAGACTCCCGATGTCTGCATTGCCGATATCGTCAGTGATCGCGATCGCGGCCTCACCCTCATCAAGGACATTTCGGCCATGCAGCCGAAAATGCCCGTCATCGCCTTGATTTCAAACAACGACACAGACCTGATCTTGCGCTGCCTGCGCGCGGGCGCCTGCGAATTCCTGATCCACCCTCTCGATAAATTTCAGCTCGAAGAAGTTCTAGGCCGCCTGGTTGCAAAAAATCCGCTCGTCAAAGGGTCGGGCAAGGCTGGCCGCGTCATTGCCATTGTTCCGGCCAAGGGCGCTTGCGGAGCGTCGACAGTTGCCAGCGGTCTGGCTTTCAAATGGAAAAATCGGACCGGCAAAGTTCTGCTCGCCGATCTCGACCCTCTCACCGGTACCCTCAGCTTCCTACTCAAGATCAAGAGCCAATACAGTTTCATGGACGTGGTCACGATGACCCAGAATCTCGATTCCGACCTCTGGCGCAGTCTGATTACTACCACCCAGGGCATCGACGTCCTCCTTTCACCCGAGGGTGCCGTAGACGGTGTCCACGACATTATGGACGCCGCCAGCATCATCGATTACGCCCGCTGGAACTACGAAACCACCCTGCTCGACAGTTGTAGCCCCTATGGCCCCTGGAATCTTTCCATCCTCCGCCACTGCGACGAAATCCTCCTCGTCTCCACCAATGAGCTCCCTGCGCTGCAAGCTACCCAGCGGGCGCTCAACTACCTGGACCATAACCGCATCGACCGCTCGAAAATCAAGCTCATCGTCAACCGCTACAACCGCGATGTCGGCCTGAGCAGGGAAGTCATCGAAACTGCCATCCGCTGCGAGGTCTTCCAGGTACTCCTTAGCGATTTTGAAGGCGTCCAGCGGGCCATGATCGAAGGCAAGCCATCGCCTGTCAATTCTCCCTTCGGCAAAGGTCTGGCGCAACTCTCCGAAAAGCTGGGCGGCAGCGTTCAAGTCCCCAAGCCCGCCAAAAGCGCCTCCTCCTGGAGCGGTCTTCTCAACCTTTTCTCGCGCACTTCCAGCTAATACAATAAAGGCTTGGCAGACCACGACGCATCCACCGCACGCACCTACCTGGCGCAAAAATTCGCCCTGCCCGAACACCTCGTCGAGGTCCGGGAATTGTCCGGCGGCGTCTCGAACCTCGTTTTCCGTGCCTCCATCGGGGGCCGCCCAGACCTGATCCTCAAACAGTCCCTCGCCAAGCTCCGTGTCCAGCAGGACTGGTTCTGCGACCGCCGCCGCATCTTCCGTGAAATGCAGGCGCTTAGCCTCCTCGGCCCTCTCGCCCCGTCCGGCAGCTTGCCGATCGTCCTGTTTGAAGATCGCGAAAACTTTCTTTTCGCCATGAGCGCCGCACCGCCCGAGTCTCCCACCTGGAAGTCGGACCTCCTCAATGGCATCGCTGAACCCGCCCTCGCCCGCCAGGCCGCCGCCCTCCACGCGGTTTTCTTCGCCGCCCAATCCATCGGCCCCCTCTTTGCCGGCCTCGATCTCTTCGATCAACTCCGCCTCGATCCTTACTATCGCGCCACAGCCTTGCGCCACCCCGACCTCAAGCCCTTCTTTGCTACCGCAATCGAACAAAGCCGCACCCAGCTCACCGCTCTCACCCACGGCGACTGGTCGCCAAAAAACTTCCTCGTCAACCCCGGCCCGCAGCTCTTCTCGATCGACTACGAAGTCATGCATTACGGCGACCCCAGCTTCGACACTGCTTTCCTGCTCAACCACTTTCTCCTCAAAGCCTGGCACCGCGCCCGCAACCGCGCTCTTTACGCCAGCCTCGCCCTCACCTATTGGAACGAGCTACTGAAACTCATTCCCAAAGGCTTCGAGTGGCTCGAAGCCTCCACCCTCCGCCACCTCGGCTGCCTCCACCTCGCCCGTGTCGATGGCAAGAGCCCGGTCGAATACCTGCGTCCCGCCGAACAGGCTCAAGTCCGCCGCTTCGCCCGCGATCTGATCCAGAATCCCCCGCGCACCATCGCCGAAGTATTTGAAGTCCAGGCAGAAGCATTCCATGAATAAGACCGCAATCACAGCCATCCACGCCTACGAAATTCTCGACAGCCGTGGCCGCCCTACGATAGAAGCGCGCATCCAGCTTGCCAACGGCATCGAAGCGGGAGCCCAGGTTCCCTCCGGCGCTTCTACCGGCTCTAGCGAAGCCCACGAACTGCGCGACGGCGATCCAGGCCGCCACCGTGGCCTCGGCGTCCGCAACGCCTGCAACAACGTCAATCGCGAAATCGCCACCCACCTCAGCGGTGCCGATGCACTTAACCAGCAATCCATCGACCGGCTCATGATCGATCTCGACGGCACTCCCAACAAGACCAGGCTCGGTGCCAATGCCATCCTCGCCGTCTCCTGCGCCGTAGCCCGCGCCGCCGCCAGTTCAAGCGGTCAACCCCTCTGGCGTTACCTCGCCGCTTCTCGCACACCTGCTCTTCCGCTTCCAATGGTCAACATCCTCAGCGGTGGCCTGCACGCCGGCCGGGCCATGGAGTTTCAGGATTTCCTCGCCGTCCCCTGGGCCGCCCAAAGCTTCGCGCAAGCGATGGAATGGATCGCCTCCATCCACCGCTCCGCCCGCGAGCTGCTCGAACAGAGAGGTGCCTATTTCACCGGCGTCGCCGACGAAGGAGGCTGGGGTCCGCGTCTCAAAACCAACGAAGAAGCTCTCGAAATCCTCACCCGCGCCATCGAACACGCCGGCCTCATCCCCGGCGAACAAGTCTCGATTGCGATCGACGTCGCCGCTTCCCACTTCTTCGCGGGCGGCGAATACAATCTCGCTTCCGAACAGCGCTCCATGGACGCCCCTGCCTTCATCGCCCTCCTCGAATCCTGGTGCAAGAAGTACCCTGTCGTCTCCCTCGAAGACGGCCTCGAACAAAACGCCTGGGATCATTGGCCCACCCTCACCCAGCGTCTCGGCGCGCAGGTTCAAGTCATCGGCGACGACTTCCTCACCACAAACCCCACGCGCTTAAATCGCGCCATCGAAGCCAAAGCCGCCAACGCCGTCCTGGTCAAGATGAACCAGATCGGCACCCTGACTGAAACTTTTGCCGTGATCGATATGGCCCGCGCCGCCGGCTGGCGCGCCGTCGTTAGCGCCCGCAGTGGGGAAACGGAGGACGCATTCCTCGCCGACCTCGCCATTGCTTCCGGAATGTGTCAACTGAAGGTTGGCTCCATCACCCGTTCCGAGCGCCTTGCAAAATACAACCGCCTGCTGATCCTCGAACAGACGAATCAGCTCCCTCACTGGAGCCAATTCCCTGCCCTGCTGCCCCCGCACTGGACTCCTTGAGCAGGTCGATCCATCCCGCGACTCAACCCGCAATCCACGCCGCCTCGCCATCGCCCCCCACTGGAGCCAGTCCTCCCTGCCCTCCTCAAGCAAGCTAATGCCACAGCGGCGAACCACACCCGCAACCCAGCCATCGCCTCCACCAGGAATACACCGAACCTCGAACCAACGAATCGGCACCCCCACTGGAGCCAGCCCTCTCCGTGGCCTCCTCAAGCAGGTTGATCCACCACCGGCGCAATAGCGGCCAACCGCACCCGCAATCCTCGCCGACGTCCCATCGCCTCCGGCATTGATCAGCTCAAGCTGGTCGCGATTATCTGATTCCGGGAGCCCAGCAAAATTCAAGCGCCTGCTCCTCCTCCAGCAAACGAATCAGCTCGCCAGCCCCTTCCCTAAAGCCCCCGCGCCGACCTACTTGAGCAGGTTGATCCAGCCTCGGCACTTCGGCGAACCGCACCCGCACTTCACCCGTTCCTGGTCCTTGCCAAAGTGGTAATCGAGCGACAACTCTTCCTCCGCGGCAATCGCCCGCAACGAAAAATATAGAATGTGCCGCTTCACGATTCGCGATTCCAGGTTGGGATCGCAACAGTGATTCACAAACTCAGCCCCGCTCCCCCCTACCGCCCCGTCCAGATACCAGTAGGGGTCCAGCGTAAACAGGCAATGAATCTGATTCGATTCCGCCCGCTTCTTACCTTCCTTACGGCTCACCAGCTCGCCGGTGTACTCGAGCACCTTCCGGCCCTTCGGGATCGGTTCCAAGGCAAAAACACCCCAGCGATGGATCTTGCTCGGGCGCACTTCCAGTTGAAAGTTACAATACTCTTTACGAAGTTGGGGACGGGCTACGCCCCCGCTCTTTGACTTCATCGAGAAGCTTTAAAAGTCGTCTTCGGTAGAACTGGTCTTCTTGCCCTTGCGTCGCAACACGATCGCGACCAAGCAAAGAACAGCCAGCGCACCAGCTACTACTTTCACCATCATTTCCGTTTCCATATTTTCTCCTTTGTGATCCCGCAGCGATTTTGCGTGAGACCTACAGGCTACTAAACCCCCGCCGCGCTGACAACAACTTCATGCAGCCTTTTATGCTCCAACGCAACGCTTAACCCCTCAACTACATCTAAAGGTACAGGAATAGTCGATTTAAGACGATATGTAACGCAGGAAGCAGAACTTCCAGTTTGAGCGAGGATCAAATGGATATTTTAGGCGAACGCAAATTCGTAGAAATCCCCGGCGACCGCACGCACGAACTACCCCCGTTGCTAGTCCGTTCCACTCCGGTGAAACGTCTGGACAGAATGATGCACATGGCCTCCGACATCCTCCTCAGTGAAGATGTCCTCGCGGGCATGCCCGTCCTTGATCCCAAGCTCATGCTCGAATTCGAGCGCCGAAAAATGGATCTGGCCCTCAACCTGGTCGACCAGTACCAGACATTCATGCACACCTGGGCATGGGGCGATTCGATCCTCGAGTGGATCCGCCAATGCGAAAACACCTTTGAGACTCGCGCCGATCTACGCCCTCTCCTCAAGGCCGATGTCTGGCCCCACGCCAGCCGCAAAAGTTTTGTCATCCTGCTCGAAGACAAGAACCTTCCACTCACAGACCACATCAATCTCGAAGGCGCTGTCGGCTTGCGTCTCACCTTCCGCCAGCCCCCGCCGATCTCCTGTTTCAGCGATCAGTTCCTCTTCTACCTGAACAATTCCCTCGCTCAGTCTGCCTTCCACACCTGGGCCCGCATGAACCCCGATCCCGTCTCGGACCTCCCTCCCGAGCGCTTCCATTTCGACGTCGTAACGATGTAGCGGTCAAGCTACAATGCATTTGTGCTTCCGTCCGAATTAGCGCAGTCCTTCCCGGTCATCGACTTCGACTACTATCTCTGGCTGGAAACCAGGTCCGAGTCGAAGAACGAGTACTTCTACGGGCATGTATACGGCATGGCCGGCGGCACCAACAACCATGGTGCGCTGAGTGCTAACGCCTTGGTCTCACTGGCTACACTTCTGTCTTCAAAACGCTGCATCGTGCGCGGCTCCGATGTGCGCGTCGAAACCCCAAACTCTAACGCGGTTTTCTATCCCAACGTATCGGTCCATTGCAATCAGACTTTGCCTGGCAAGGCTCTCACAATCAAGTCGCCAACTCTAATTGTCGAGATCCTCTCGCCCTCAACCGGCAACTACGACCTCACCACCAAGCGTAAAGAATATTTTCTGATCCCGTCGCTACGCCACTATCTTTTGATCGATTCCGAAACCGTCGCCGCCTCGCTCTTCTCTCGCGAAGAAGCTCAAGTCTGGCCCAAAGAGCCTCTCCACTTCTCTTCGTCAGCCGACTCCATCCCCCTCAGCGCCCTCGACATCAAGCTCAAACTCAAAGATCTCTACCGCGAAACCGGCCTCCTCCCAACCCGCAAAAAATCCACTCTTTGATACGCTAGTACCTTCTTATGCAACTCGCCATCGTCGGCCTCGGCTTCATGGGCACCACCCATCTCAAAGCCGCCTCATCCATCCCCAACCTCCAAATCGCCGTAGTCTCACGCGACGACAACAAGCTCAGCGGCGATCTTTCCTCCGTCTCCGGTAACATGGCCGGCCTCGATCATCCTCTGGACTTCGCCGCCTTCCGCACCTTCCGCAGCTTCCCCGAAGTCCTCCTCGACCCCACCATCGACGCCGTCGACCTATGCCTCCCCACCGCCCTCCACGAATCCTTCGCCATCCAGGCTCTCCGCGCCGGCAAGCACGTCCTCGTCGAAAAACCCATGGGTCTCGACCGCGCCGCTTGCGACCGCATGATTGCCGAAGCCAAACACACCAACCGCATCCTCATGGCCGCCCAGGTCCTGCGCTTTTTTCCCGCCTACATCTCACTCAAAAACTGGATCGATGACAATGAGTCCGGCGACATCCGTACCGCAAGCTTCCGCCGCCGCTGCGCCGCTCCCGCCTGGGGTCCCTGGCTCCTCGACAAATTACAATCCGGCGGCGGCGTCTTCGATCTCCTCATCCACGACATCGACATGGCACTCTACCTCTTCGGCCAGCCCCAATCCGTCTCCGCCACCGGCCACGAAGATCTCCCCAATCAAATCGATATCCTCACCGCCCAGCTCTTCTACCCCACCTTTACCGTCAACATTTCCGGCGGCTGGCATCACGAAGGCTACCCCTTCTCGATGGAGTTCACCGTCGTCGGCGACAACGGCACCTTCGACTATCACTCCCGCGAAGCCCACCCCTCGCTCTTCCGTGCCGCAACCCCGGTAACCGAAGCCATCCCCGCAGATCCCACCGACGGCTACCGCGCCGAAATCGAATACTTCATCGACTGTGTGCGCCACAATCGTCAACCTACCCGCTGCCTCGCTGAAGACTCGGGCCGCGCCGTCGCACTTACTCTGCTCTTACTCAAATCCCGCTCTCATCACGGAGAAAATCTTTCATGCCAACTCTAAACCCGCTCGAACTCGGCGTCATCTTCTGGGCCTCCAGCTCAAAGCCCGCCACAGAACAATTGCAAGCCCTCAAAGCTCTCGGCCTGCGCTGCGCCCAACTCGGTTGCTCCGGTGAATTCGACTTCACCGGCAAGGCCGCAGAATGGAAAGCCGCCTGCGAATCCGAATCGTTCACGCTTCTCGCCGTAGTCGCCGCTTATGATGGCGAAGACTACGCCGACATCCCCACCGTCGAACGCACCGTCGGCTTCATCCCTCCTGCCACGCGTGAAGTCCGCGAAGCCCGCACTCTTGCCCTCTCAGACTTCGCCAAAGAAGTCGGCATCCCCGTCTTCGCCTGCCACGTCGGGTTTGTCCCGCACGACAAGCTCCACCCCGACTACATCGCCGTCCAGGCCATGGTCCGCCGCATCTGCGACCGTTGCGCAACCAACGGTCAAAACTTCCACCTCGAAACCGGCCAGGAGCCCGCCGGCATCCTCCTCGACTTCCTGGTCGACACCGGCAAACCTAACCTCGCCATCAACTTCGACCCCGCCAACATGATCCTCTACGGCACCAGCGACCCCATCGAAGCCATGGAGATCTTGAAGGGTCACATCCGCAGCGTCCACGTCAAAGACGGCGAATGGCCCGACAAGGCCAAGCCGGGCTCTCTCGGAGCGGAAAAGCCCCTCGGTCAAGGCAGCGTCGGCATCGCCCGCTACATCGCCAAGCTCAAAGAAATCGGCTACACGGGCGCTCTTGTCATCGAACGCGAAGGCACCACCCCCGAGATCTGGACCCAAAACGTCACTGGCGCAATCACCCTCCTCAAGTCCCTCGTCTGATCACGATTACAGCCACCGCCCGCTCCACGCCAAACTCGGCCTCCTGAATCCCGCATCTCTCTCCTCGGGATTCAGGCCCCCGGATTGTTCCATCAAGTCCTCCAACCGTAATTACCTCGTCCCCAACGGAACACGGGTCTCCGCGCCTGCATCCCCGCCGCAGATCGCTGACTTGACGCCCCCTGCCCGCCCGCAGCCGTCCCGCTACCGGAATCCGGCCTTGCATGGCGCAAAGCTGACTTGCAGTGCCCCGCGATCCCCTCTCGATCACCATCCGCTTCCTCCTCCAAACCAATGCACAGCCCCCTCAAGGCTGCCAAGCTTTGCCGGCAGGCGGCGCAATGCTATGTTACCCGCCTCCGCTAATACATCCACTTTAAGGATCGATCAAGTCGTTCAGTCCTAGTACTAATTGCTCGCATTCAATACGCCAATTGGTACTGCACGCTATTGATTAACTCCGCTTTTGACCTTAATCTTCTTCTAGGTACTTTTTATGAAACTTAGAATGTCGCTTCTCGCAAGCACCCTTTTGCTGGCTGCCAATGCCTCGGCAGTCACTGTCAACTGGACCGATTGGACTAGCGCCCAAACCAGCACATCCCCGAATACCGCTCAAGGCACTATGCTCTTCGGTGCGAACTCCGTGGCGGTTTCGTTTTCTGGTCAGATCGCATTTGCGATTACCGGAGCAGACACGAACTATTGGACTGAACCCAATTTCGCCGCCAGGCCTTACACCAGCGGCGAAGTGGGAAATGCCCCCCCTGCC
>JBKJSR010000101.1:0-2678 GCA_046594355.1 Bryobacter sp. | reverse complement strand
ACTCGCGCCCAAGCCCTCGAACTCCAGTCTCAGGACCGTTGGGTCAACGATCCCGAACACCCACTCTGGTTCTCACAAATGGAACGCTTAATCAAACTCGGAGCCCTGCAGGAACGCCGCGCAGACAGATCGCTCAACGAACTCCGCAAACTCCAGCGCGACCGTTTCGCCGCCCTCGAAGTACAAGGCGAAATCTACGCCTACGGCAAAGAAGTGATTTTTTCAAAGGTTCTCCCCATCGCCGATCTCCGCACCCAGAACCTGAACAACACCAGCGCTGGCCTCATCGCAGTTGCGCTTCTTGCCACAACCGAAGAAGCCAAGCTCATCGCCAAAACGTTGCCTGCCGAGGACGCCGATTACATCAAGCTCTCCGACGAAGACCTCATCCGTCTCGGTGTAGCAGCCGGTCACCTCAAACTCTAAACAAACAAACGAAGCCACGCTGACTATGGCCCAAGAGCCAAACGATCTTTGAAAATATGCCCAAGTTTCTCTCTACCGCACGGAAGACACAACAATTGCGCCTGCGCAAACATAGCCCAGGCGCAAAGCTCCAAGATGATGCGGGCGGGCTAAATTCCAACCAGCCCGGCATCGAATCAAACGAAGCCAGAGGACGCCGATAACACCAACTCCTCTACCAAGTCCCCATCCGTCTCGCTGTAGACGTCGGCCTTAAAAAGCTCGAATCAAACGAAGCCAAGTCAACCATGGCCCAAGTCTCACCCCGCCGCGCGGGCGATACAACAATTGCGCCAGTGCAAATAAAGTGAACGCTCAACGCTCCCCTATGTTGGGGTGCGCTGAATTCCAACGAGCCCGGCATCGAATCAAACGAAGCCAGCGGACGCCGATAACATCAACTCCTCTACTAAGTCCCCATCCGTCTCGCTGTAGACGTCGGCCTCAGCAAGCTCGAATCAAACGAAGCCAAGTCAACCAAGGCCCAAGTCTGATGCCAACGCCCGGGCGTTACAACAATTGCGCCTGCGCATCGATGAATTCAAGCGATTAGCGCTTCTTCAACTCCACACGCCGGTTCTTCGCGCGGCCTTCGTCGGTGGCATTCTCCTGCACCGGCTTGGTGTCGCCCAATCCGGCTGCGGCCAGGCGGGGCCGCTCCACACCGTGGCTGCTAAGCCATAACACTACTGCTTCAGCGCGTTTTTGCGACAAAACCTGATTCGCACTCTTCACTCCAACATTGTCGGTATGGCCTTCAACTGTGATTTTCCAGTCCGGCTGATTATTGAGGAGAATGACGATTTCGGTCAGAACTTTATCCGATTCCGGCGTGATCACAGCCGAGTTCGTAGCGCAGTTGATGCCGTACAGAGCCATTCGGCCCGAGCTTTGCAGTTCGCTGGCTATGGCCTCGGCAGTCGCCTCCATATCCTGTTTCATTGTGCTCACGGCGATCGCTTTGAACGCATAAAAGGTTATGCCGTTGTTGTCGCCGCCGGCATTGGACGTTACCTGGATCCATTGATCTCCCTTGCGCATGGTGATCGACAGATAGTCGTTTTCATCTTTGCCATTGAAGATAGGCTGATAACCGGCCTTCTGGAGAGCTGCACCGGTATTACGAACCACCTGTAGCGGAGAGGTCTTGCCGCTGCACTCGAAGTCGAGCTTCTCGACAGCGCCTTCCAGTGTCTTGACCGCATCGTTTGGCTCCTTGGGAGGCCCGCTGCGCATGACCATCCGATCGAAGTCGTTGTTCTCGCAGACTGGAATGAAACATCCCGGCAATCGGCTGAGCAGTTTGGAATCTTTGCAGCCAGGGGCATCTTCCGTTGCGTTTTGAGCGGAAACGATTGCGGAAAAGACGTACTACGCCATTGCAAATTTGCCGATGATTCTTAGACACAGGTTGGGATGCATATCAGGATTGGCCGCAAGCAAAAGCTCTAAGTCTTCCTTGCCGTGGAGCGCTCTGCCGTAGCGGCTGAAGCCGCAGGCCGTAGCGTTTTCATGAAGCCTTCAGTCTGCGGACTTTATCGATGTTCGTCCGGATCGTCGCGAGCAGATGTTCTTCCTGGTAGGGCTTCACGAGGTATTCCGTCACCCCTACCGAGAAGGCCTTCGCACGATGTTTTTCACCCGACCTTGAGGTCAGCATCACGATCGGGATATCCCGGAATCGTGCCCCCGCTCTCAGTGCTGCGGTGAGTTCGAAGCCATCCATGCGAGGCATCTCGACGTCCATCAGGATCAGGTCGGGGGATTTCTGAATTTTTTGCAGGTGCTCGATCGCCTCCACCCCATCCTTTGCCTGCGCCTGTGTCCAGCCTTGACGCAGGATCAGGTTGGCAATCACGCGGCGAACGCTCAGTGAGTCGTCGACGATCAGGATATCGATTACCTCGCGTTGCGGTGCGAGACTTCGTATCGAAACTCCGGCATTTTTCCCGGCGCTAAACAGCCGGGCCGGATTGGACAGTCCCGAAGGATTCAAAATCGGTACGATCCGCCCGTCGCCCATGATGGTGGCCCCGGCAAGATGCTGTGCTCGTCCGATGATGTGGCTCAACGGCTTAACCACGACATCGCGCGCTTCGAGAATTTTGTCCAGCCTCAATGCAAAATCCGCGTCGCCATTCCTCAGCAGCGCTACGGGAACCGACAGTGGCGCAGGTGCGGATCCGTCCCCCGTCCTCGAAGGGCTGAGCCTG
>JBKJSR010000078.1:0-3120 GCA_046594355.1 Bryobacter sp. | reverse complement strand
GATGGGACTTGGAAGAAGCCATCTTCTCCACGGTGATCGCGTTGCTTTTGTGGGTCACTCGCCGCCAGTTTCTGATTGGCTCCAGCAGCCCCCCACTGGGAACGGCCTTGCTACGCGCCACCAGTGCGTACCTCATCGCGGGTATCTACGGAGCGGCCGGATTCTGGTTGCTCGAGCCCGCCGAGTTTCACCACAATTTTCAATGGTGGGATTCAGCCATCCGCACCCTTCGGCTAATGCTGTTTTTGGGCGACCGCACTTTGGTGCCTAACACTCCGTACGCGGTTTGGTTTCTGGACTCGTTGTTCTGGATCTCGGCCGCCGCTTTTCTTTATAGCGGATTTGTACTGTTCCGCCCGGTAGCATACCGATTCCGCGCCAACTGGCCCGAATCCGCACTGGCGCAGCAAATTGCGGCCCAGTATGGATGTACGGCGCAAGACTACTTCAAACATTGGCCCGACAAGAGCATCTTCTTTTCGTCCGGACGGCAATCGTTTCTGGGTTATCGTGTCGCAGGCAGTTATGCGCTCGTACTTGGAGACCCGGTAGGCCCAGAAAATAACCTTGCCGCCACCGTCGACGAGTTCATTTCATTCTGCGAGAAGCGCGGCTGGCGGGTCGGATTTCATCAAGTGGGTGCGGCCGCGCTTCCCGTTTATGAAGCGCTGGGGTTTCGCAAGTTGAAAGTCGGCGATGACGCGATCGTCGATTTATCCGGGTTTTCCTTGACTGGTAGTGCAATGAAAGAGTTCCGGAATACGGTCAACCGCTTGGACCGGCTGGGTTATCGGGTGGAAAGGTTTGATCCTCCTCAGTTAGAACCACTCATCGAGGAACTGAAACGAATCTCGGACGAATGGCTCGAAATCCCCGGCCACCGGGAACGCCACTTCACTTTGGGACTCTTTGAACGTGAGTATGTGCAATCCACGCCAGTCTACATCGCATTTGATGGCGGCAATCGGGCGCTTGCATTCCTGAATCTGGTCCCCTCTTACGATCCAAGTCTGGCAACAGTCGATTTAATGCGGCGCAGCGGAAACGGAGTAAACGGCCTGATGGACTTTCTCTTCGCAAAAGTATTTCTGGACCTCAAACAGCGCGGAGTCTGTCGTTTCAGCCTGGGAATGGCACCCCTTTCGAGCCAGAAGGAGTCAATTTCAATCGGCGCGGACGAGAAAGTTGCGCATTGGGTGATGAAGCAGTTGCCGTTCCTGTTTCGCGCCGATAGCCTGCGGCGATTCAAAGCCAAATATGCCGACACGTGGGAACCTCGTTACGCCGTCTATCGGAGCAGACTGGATCTTCCGCGGCTCGGGCTGGCGTTGCGGCGTGTAACCGAGCGGCCGATTGCCGCAGCTACGCAAACCGGGCGGGGTGTGGCATGAGGCGCTGTTTCATCTCCATCGTCTTGATGTCGCTATCGCTTTTCGCCGACGATACCGTCTCAATTTCATTGCGGGGCAAAGCACAGTTGCTGGCTCGAATTCAACCGGACAAGGGCGTTGCGCGAGGCACGGTGATTTTTCTTCCGGGCGACGGAGGGTGGAGAGGCGCAGCCGTGGGCATAGCAAGGACGATCGCCTCCATGGGTTATGAAGTCTTCGGATTCGACACGAAAAAGTACTTGGAGACCTTCTCTCAAAACGGAATGAAGCTTTCCCAGGAACAGCTAGCGGAAGATATCAGGGCGCTGGCAGGGAACTTCTATTTGAATTCCCCAAAGCCTGTCATCCTGGCTGGCTGGTCGCAGGGAGCGGGAATGGCGGTTGCCGCTGTTTCCGGAAAATTCGCGCGCGGGCCTATCCATGGCATTATCACTATCGGATTGCCCGAGTCGGCGGTGTTGGGCTGGGATTGGAAGGCAACGCTCGCCATCATCGCCAGGCGCGAACCGGATCAGCCCAACTTTCGGGTGAAGCCCCTGCTTGGTAGAATTTCACCGACTCCCATCTGGATGATCCATGGGGCGGAAGACGAATATACTTCGTACGAAGTGGAGCGGGCATTGTTTCAGGCCGCGAGCGAACCCAAACGTTTCGAAGAGATTGCCGGAGCCAACCACCGATTCGACGCGCACCAGTCTGAACTCTATCGTTCATTGAAAGCAGGCCTCGAATGGATCGCCGCGAAATGAAACAAGTCATGCTACGCATTGGCGTTGCGGCTCTCTCGCTGGCAGTCGCGGCAGTTGCGCTGAACTATGCTTTAAGGGGTCTCGACTGGCCTTCGTTTCAGCGCAGCCTTGCTTTGCTGGACTGGCGTTGGCTTGTGGTGGCTGTTGTTTTCGATGTGTTGAGTTACGGCGCACAAGGATTACGATGGAGTTTCCTGCTCGACGGATCTACTGCCTGGCGGACCACCCGCGCCATCTATGCCGGACTGTTTGTCAATGAGATCATCCCTCTCCGTCCCGGCGAAGCGGTTCGTGCCTGGCTTGCGGCGCGGGACTTGGAGACTGGAGTCTGGAACATCGTGCCGAGCATGGTCAGCGAGCGCTTGATCGATGGATTCTGGCTCGTAGCGGCGCTCATCGCGGCACTCTCATTGGCGCCTTTGCCACCAAGCGTGATACATGCCATCTGGATCGCTGTGGCGATCGTTTGCCCCCTTGCCCTGGCAGCCTGGTACCTGAGTGGAAGGCGTGGCTTTTTTCTGCAAAAAGTGATCTTGGGCTTGCAAAACCGCAACGCAGTCCTACTCTCGGCCTGCTTCCTCTTGGCCCAAGGCTTGGCGTTTTGGGCGGTCGCAAGCGCCAGCCACTTATCGTTGAGTTTGCTGGATGCGTTTATCGTAATGATCGTCGTCAGAGTCGGCACGCTGATTCCAGGTGCCCCCGCGAATCTGGGCACTCATCAGTTCTCTACCGTTCTCGGACTCTCAATGTATGGCATAGCCCAAGCCGAGGCTGCGGCATTCTCACTGATTGTGTTCGCAGTACTTACACTCCCGCTGCTGGTGCTTGGACTTTGCGCTTGCTTCAGCGCTGGTTTGACTTGGCGGCGTGTTCGCCAGTTAGCCACAACCAAGGGTGCAGCGAGTGCGGCTTGAATGCCAGCCGCAGGCATATGCTTTACCCCGATGCTGAGTTCATGTCTTCCTCGAAGACAGGCCCAT
>JBKJSR010000767.1:0-6051 GCA_046594355.1 Bryobacter sp. | reverse complement strand
GTGGCATTCCGCCCGGGCGGGAGAACTCGATATCTTTTTTGAGGTCGGCGGCGGCCGCGAGGGCCGCAATCAGACAGAGGAGATAGCAACGGATCACAAACAAAAGGACACCCCTTTCCAGGTGCCCTTAAGCTTATCCAATCCGGGCGGCGATTATTGGTTGCCACCGGCACTGGAGGGAGACGGTGGGGTATCTCCCTCGCGGCGCCGAGGCTGCGGTTTCGGCATTGGTTTGCGGGGAAGGGGCGCGTCGCGATTGGCGGCGTGATAAGCGAAGCTCGCCACGATGGCCGACATCTGCACCAGATCGCTCTTCTGAACGCGGTCCACAGTGTCCATGTTGGAGTGGTGCGTGCGAGCCATGTAGTCGAGAGGATCCTGGATGAACTGGAACCCAGGGACACCGACAGCATCGAAAGACAGGTGGTCGGTACCGCCAGTGTTGCGGTTCGTCAACGTGGAGACACCAAGGTCGGAAAAGGGAGCAAGCCATTGTGTGAAAAGGCTCTTCACCATTTCGTTGCCCTGCGTGTAGATGCCGCGAATCTTCCCCGAGCCGTTGTCAACGTTGAAGTAGGCGGAGATTTTTGCGTGCTCCGCTTTGGGCTTCATATCGGTGAGGTCGGCGAGATGATCCTTGACGTAAGCCCGCGAGCCAATGAGGCCCTGCTCTTCGCCACACCAGAAGCCGAGCCGGATGCTGCGCTGGGTCTTGAGTCCGAGCGTTTTAATAATACGGGCGGCTTCCATCATGACGGCCACGCCACTGGCATTATCGGTTGCGCCGGTTCCGCCCTGCCAGCTATCGAGGTGAGCGCCGAGCATGACGTATTCGTCCTTGCGTGTGGTGCCGGGGATCTCGGCGATGACATTGAAGGCCTTGGTGGTTTCGTCATAGAACTGCGCCTGGATGTCGAACTCCAATTTGACCGCGACCTTCTTTTCCAGAATGCGGAGGACGCGGTTGTAGTTTTCGGCGGCAATCGCGACGCTGGGCGGAGGTACAGGTTTACCCTTTTGATAAGGACCGCCGGAGCTGCCAAACACGGCTCCACCGTCGCCGGCGTAACTGGTCTTGACGACCACGAGAACGCCTTCGTCGAGAAGGAACTGATTGAGCTTGTCGCGGAAAGCCATCATTTGATCGCGCGTCAGGGGCGGGGTGCCTGCGGGACCACCAGCGGCAGCACCAGCGGGGCGTCCGAAGGGGCTCGCGCCGGGCTCTGGAGCCTCGGCCAGCTTGGCGAGATCATCGGCGGCGTAGCGCTTGCCAAACGGCTTGTCGGGCATCTCCAGGGTCCGTGGTGCATCGGCGAAAACAATCTTGTCCTTGAGCTTGCCTTTCCACTTTTCAAGGTCGGCGGCCGTGCGGAGGGGAGCATGGATCGCTTCTCCACGAACTGGACCATTGGTGCCCGGAGTCCAGGCGAGGGGGAAGCCGATGATTTCCGAGTAGGCCGGCTCGATCATGTGGGCGGCGAATTTGGAATGCTGCCAGCCGCGTCCGAACTCGAAGTCCTCAAATTTCACATCCGTGATTCTGTGTTCGGTGAAGCGGGTCTTGATGAAGTTGGCGGCCTTCCTGTAGCCGGGCGAACCGGAGACCCTGGGGCCGTTGACGTCGCAAAGGTAGAACATCGTGTCCATGACCTGCGAATTGTTGAAGGCTTCCGACTTGATCTGATGAACCACGTTCAGGTCCACATTCTCAACTGCCTGCGCTGCCAGAGTGAAGGCGGTTGGAGCCGCAAAGGGAAGCGCGGAGAGTGAAAGGAAATTGCGTCTACGCATAAGGTTAAGGCGAGTGTAGCAATGCGGGGCGGGCAGTTACAATAAAGAGATCAGCTTGAAAATTACCATTTCGAAAGAAAATTATCTCAAAGCCATCGCCGAGGCGGAGAGTGAAGGCGAACTTGTCATTGCGGCCACGCTTGCGCGTTGGCTGAAAGTGAGTGCGCCGGCAGTCACCATGGCGATGCGCAGGCTCAAACGCGACAAGCTGATCCGCGTGAACGAAGAAGGCGTCATACGGTTGAGCGAAGAAGGCAGAGAGATTGCACAGCGCCTGATCCGCCGCCACCACCTCATTGAACGCATGCTGACGGAGGTGTTCGGCATGGACTGGTTCATGGTTCACGACGAGGCCGAGCAACTGGAGCATGCCGTCAGTGCCGAATTTGAAAAGAAGCTGGTTGAAAAATTGGGCGATAGCGTGGAATGCCCGCACGGCAACCGGCTGGGATTGGACTCACCGAAGGACCGCCGCAAGCTGGGCTGGCTGACGCTGGCGGAGATCGAAGCCAACGCAAAAGTATATGTGCAAAGTGCCTTTGAGCGGGACCGGGAATTGCTGGAATACCTGAACTCGCTGGGGATCAAGCCCGGGGCCACGCTGCGGCTGGTATCGAGTAACGTGGATCAAACGATCACGCTCGAGATCGGCGGCAGGACGGTTCCGCTTGGCAATGGCGCCGCTGCAAAAGTATGGGTGAAGCGCGTTTAGACGCGGGCTAACAACTTTGCCTTGAAGTACTCGACAGTCTTTTTGAGGCAAAGTTGTTAGCCCGCGTCTAAACCCGCTTCACCCATACTTTTGCCTTGAAGTACTCGACAGTCTTTTTGAGGCCGGTTTCCAGATCGACGGAAGGCTCCCAGCCAAGCACACGTTTGGCTTTGGAGATATCGGGCTGGCGTCGTGTGGGGTCGTTCTCGGGCAGAGTGTGAAATTCGAGCGGACAATTTGTACCGAGGAGTTTCTGGATGCGTTCGGCAAAAACGAGCAGTGTAATTTCCTGCGGGTTTCCGAGATTGACAGGCTCCCTTTCTTCGCTGTTCATCAGGCGGCAGAGGCCGTCTACGAGATCGTCGACATAACAGAAACTGCGGGTTTGGGTGCCGTCGCCGAAGATGGTGAGCGGCTTCGCTTCGAGCGCTTGTGACAGAAAGGCCGGCACAACCCGTCCGTCGTTGAGCTTCATGCGGGGACCATAGGTGTTGAAGATGCGGGCGATGCCGGTGCGCAGGCCGTGCTTGCGATGGTAGGCCATGGTCAGGGCCTCGGCAAAGCGCTTGGATTCGTCGTAACAACTGCGCGGGCCGATCGGATTGACGTTGCCCCAGTAACTCTCTTTTTGTGGATGTTCGAGGGGATCGCCGTAGCATTCGCTGGTAGAAGACAGCAGAAATCGGGCCCCAAAGCGAAGGGCGATCTCGAGCAGATTGCGGGTAGCGGTGGAGCCGGCTTCAAGCGTTTCAATCGGATACTTCAGATACTCCATGGGGCTTGCAAGAGAGGCGAGATGCAATACCAGATCGAATGGGCCGAGCTGCGACATGCGTGCGGTGAAATCGTTTGCGGTGGCGTCCGCTTCGATCAGACGCCAGGTGTTCGAAGCTCCGATGTGAGCCAGATTTGCGCGATCTCCGGTGATGAAGTTATCGATGCCCGTAACATCGAAACCGTCGTGCAGCAGCCGGTCCACCAAGTGGGAGCCGATGAAGCCCGCAGCACCCGAAATCAATACTCTCATTCACCCAGCTTAAGACATGCGTAACGTGTTAAATTGAGGGCGCGCATGATCTTGGAACCTGGACTCACAGCGAAAATCATTTTCGCGATTCTCCTCGCGGCCAGTATGGGAGCATTTTTCTGGCGGCTTTTGCCGATCCTCAAACGGATTCTGCATTCCAGACCCGAGCCCGGTTTTTCGTTTTCCAACTTGCCGAAGCGATGCTGGATCTTCGTCTGGGAAGTGCTGCTACAGGCGAAAGTGATTGCGCAACGGCCTTTGCCCGGCATCGCTCACGCGCTGGTTTTCTGGGGATTTCTCGCGTTTGGACTGGTGACTGTGGATCACGCTGCACGCGGGTTTGGAGTGGGATTTCTTTCGCATGAAGCGGGTTTGTCCCGTGTCTACTTCGCCTTCGCGGCGCTGTTTGGTTTTGGTACGGCGGTTGGGATCGCGGGGTTGTTTGTGCGGCGCTTTCTGGTGCGTCCACGCTGGTTGGGTGAAAAGGTTTCTATTGAGAGCGGCGTGATTGCCGTGCTGATTTTTGTGCTGATGGCGACTTACCTGGTGGACTGGTGGCAGGCAGGCGAGGCAGGTGCGGTGAACTGGTGGGTGCATACGCTATCGCTACTTATTTTTATGCCGCTGATTCCGCATACGAAGCACTTGCATCTGGTGCTGAGTCCGGTGGCGATACTGGCGGCACGCGATGGATTCAGTCAAATTCCGCCACTCGTGGGGGACGAAGATTTCGGCATGGTGAGGGGCAAGGACATCACGCAGATTTCGGCATTGCAGGCCTATTCTTGTGTGGAATGCGGGCGGTGTACAGAGCATTGTCCGGCGTTTACCACAGGCAAGGAGTTGAACCCGAAAGAAATCATTCTCGGCTTGCGCAGTTATCTCAACGAGAACGGGGCGCAAGCGGAAGTTCCGCTTTTTGGTGCGCATCTATCGCAAGAAGCAGTGTTTCAATGCACCACTTGTGGGGCTTGTGAATATCAGTGTCCAGTGGGGATTCAGCACCTGCCGGTGATCATTGGGTTGCGGCGGGGCGCAACGAATACGGGCGAATGGGGGGACGAGTACGGGGCCAAACTGTTTCGCAATCTGGAGAAGAATGGCAACCCGCTGGGACTGGGTGCGATGGAGCGGGAGAAGTTTGTGACCAAGGCTGAGCTACCCGCGTTTGACGGCAGTCAGGACTATTGCCTCTGGCTTGGCTGCATGGGCAGCATGGACGCCCGGGGCCGCGAAATTATCGAAGCACTGGTCCGCGTTATGCGCTATCTGAACGCGAGTTTTGGAGTGCTCAAGAAGGAACGCTGCACTGGCGACCCGGCGCGAAGACTGGGTAACGATCTGGCGTTTGGGGAATTGGCGCAGCAGAATCTGGATACGATGAAGCCTTTTCGCGGTGAGGGCAAGCGCTTCAAGCTGATCTCGATTTGTCCGCATTGCGTGCGAACGATTCGCGAGGACTGGAAGGAAGTGGGGGAGCCGCCCGAGATCGAGCACCATTCGCAATTTTTGGCTCGTTACGAGCATCTTTTGCCTGCCGCTTCAGTTAAGGAGAGCATCGTCTACCACGATCCTTGTTACCTGGGCCGGTACCAGAATATTTATGAGGAGCCGCGGAAAGTTGTGGCGGCATCGGCTAGCGAATTGATCGAAGCACCACGAAATCATGAGCGCAGTTTTTGTTGTGGAGCGGGGGGTGGCCTGATCTTTCTTGGAGAAGAAAAGGGCACGCGGGTGAATGAGACGCGGGCACGGGAGCTTGCCGAAACTGGAGCCAAAACGATTGGTGCGGCGTGTCCATTTTGTCAGACGATGTTCCAGGCTGCGCTGATGCAAATCCAGCTTCCGGCGGGACAGCAGGCACCTGCGTTAAAAGACATCGCGGAACTAGCGGCGGCGCGTTTGCCCGTGCTAGAATCTCAGGTGAGTCGATCAAATGTGGACGCGTAGCTCAATTGGCAGAGCAATTGACTCTTAATCAATAGGTTGTAGGTTCGATTCCCACCGCGTTCACCATTTCTTTCAACAACATACGAATCAGCTTGGCTTCGATTCGTTCTCACCATCCTGTTGCTTCCGTCTGCTGGAAGTGTCTAGCGCCCCAACACTTGTGATTGCCGCTCTGAAAAGTGCCACAGGTTATCCTTTAGATACGATGCAGGCCTTGTCCAAACTGCTCGAATCAGTCGTCGCTGAAATGTACCGCAGCGCCGAAGCCCCAACGGAAAAGTCCGTCCATGACCTCCGCGTCAGCGTCAACCGTGCCACTGCAGCCTTGAGAATCTTCGAATCTGAAATCCCCCACGCCCGCAGACTTCGAAAGAAAATGAAGCAGATGCGCAAGCGCGCTGCCGCTGTCCGAGACCGCGACGTAATCCGCCAACTTCTCCTACGCCACCACCTCTCCTCATCGGACCCCGCCTGCATTTACCTCCTGGGCCAACGCGACCTTGCCGCCGAACAACTGCAAACATTCCTGAGAATTCAGCTTGAGCGAGAATTGTTCACTTCGCTGGAAAAG
>JBKJSR010000539.1:0-5442 GCA_046594355.1 Bryobacter sp. | reverse complement strand
TGGGTTGAGTTTGAATACGACAACAAGAATTTCCTGTTTGTCCGTATCGACCGTAAACGCAAATTCTACGGTACTGTGTTCCTGCGCGCTCTCGGCTTCAAGTCCGACGAGCGCGCAGGAACACAGTACCGTAGAATTTGCGTTTACGATCGATACGGACAAACAGGAAATTCTTATTATCGTATTCAAACTCAACCCACGATCCGCGGTAGGGGATGATTTTGCCGAGATGGTAGCCGGCGGCGGGAACACGTTCGAAAAAGACACCGGGGGAACGATGAAGCTGGCTGACAATGACGCGCTCGGTACCGTTGATGACAAAGGTGCCATTGGGGGTCATCAGCGGGATTTCACCGAAGAAGACTTCCTGTTCCTTGATGTCGCGGACGGTCTTGGCCTTGGGGTCGGGGTTTTCCGGATCCTTGTCGTAGACAGTGAGCCGGATGGTGACCTTGAGGGGCGCGGAGAAAGTCATGCCGCGCTCTTCGCACTCGGGGATGTCGTACTTCAACTGAAGACCAACCGGATCGCCGCAGCGATTGCAGAAGGTCACGATGTTCTTGTTGAAGGTGCCGCAAGCGTTGCAGAGAACGTCGCCGGCATGGAAGGGATCGGTCTGGATCGTCGATCCGCACTGGCGGCAAACGCTGCGCAGGTGGTTGAGACCTTTGAGCGCGCTGCATTTGCATTCCCAGTTGCCGATCGCATAGTCGACGAAGTCGAGTTGCGAAAGGCCACGGAAGTCGGTGATGGGGAAGACGCTTTTGAAAACGCTCTGGAGGCCGATTTCGTCTCGCTCGTCGGGGAGCAGGTCCATCTGCAGGAAGCGCATGTAGCTGAGCTTTTGCACTTCGATCAGGTTGGGGATCGGGATGGTGGACTTGATCCGGGAGAAGTCGACGCGGGTGATGGGCTGATTGGGCCGGTAGGCCGGCGGGGAAGTCTGTTGCATTCGTTCAAACCTCTAGACGGCTTTAAGCCGTCGGACTGTTCGTACAGTGAATCTAGTTCTTACAGTGAATCAATTAGAAAAATCGTGAGGACGATCAGAAGAAGGTACTGCGAGGAACACTGGCCGACCCCGGGGGCTAATACCCCGGCTCTCCGGAAGCAGTGTCAGAATTTAAGGCATCAGATAATTTTGGGAGCTGGGAACGCAAAAATGAGACAGCAAATTGCATGCCGTCTCAAGAAGCGGGTGAAAATTTTGGAATTGGTTCAAAAAGTGCTCGGTCCAGCCCTACTTAAAAATAATAGCAACTTCATGTCAATTGCGTCAAGGTGAGGGGTGAGCAAGGTGAGCGGGCCCTACTCGGCAAGCCCGTTCCATCCGGTTCGCGGCCCACGCTACTGCTACCAGCAGATCACCGGCCGACAGACCCGGAACCGCCAAAACGCATCTTCCGCATCGCCCGCGCAGCCACCCATGCCACGGGCCACCGGGCAAACTGGGCTCCAAAGGCTTCGAATGTGGGAGTGGCGTTGATGGCTTCCCCGTCAACGATAGGATCGGCAGCCAACTGACTGAGCCCATCGCGAACGGTTCGGCACCGGGGCACTGCGAGTTGTCGAGAACGCAAAGAGTCAGCGGGCGTTTCCGGCATCGCTGTTACATGCGGCACCTACCCGGTCCGACACATCACGCAGATTGTCCTTGAATCCGCCAATCAGGCGGCGGCGGAGAATGAACTTACGTACACCCGCCCGCCAGCCGCTCAACAGGTCGATTCGCGAACGATTCAGGTATACCAGATACATCGCCGGTTTGCCGTCAGCCGGCAAGTCCACCAGGAAGGTCAGGCCCAGGGAAGCGTCGAAGTAGTGGTTCGCATAGATCTGCTTCGATACAATCACGCCTTGCCCAGGCTGTTGAAAAATGGTCACATGACTAACGCTGGTAACCGGCTTGAAGCCAAAATTCGCGGTGGACCAGTACAGAAAGTCCCGGACCCCGGAAGCGCGCGCTTTTGGGTAATTTGTCAGATGCTCGTAGAATTCCGGAACTAATACTCCGAGCCTCGGGTTGGCATCGAACATTTCCTGTAGCTCGCCGCCAAGCCGAACGGAAACGCGACTGCTCTGATACTCCACCAACGCGGCATTACCTCGCTCACCATAGGCCCGCAGGTAGTCCGCCAGCCAGCCACGAAAGGCGGATTCGGCAAGTTCATGGGCACTCGAGGCATCCCAATTGACCTCGCCAACGATCCGGTTCATCGCCTGGACGGGGAGTTTCAGGCTGCAATCGCCCAAGCGGCAGATCTTTAACCCGGCAACCTCCCCTGGAGTGAGACGGATTGCCGCAAGATCGGCAGCGCGCGGAGGCGTTCCAATTTTACGCACGTTGAGAACCGCGGGATTCTTCATGAACTTCTCGATGTCTTCAAATTGAGAGAGGAAACAACGGGTGTTCGCCTTCACCTTGGTCAACCCAAGCACGAAGACTTCCCTCGGGCTGGCAGGCGGTGGCATTTTGACGGCGATCCCGCCCTGGTCCGCCACTTTCCAGTCGTTCGGGGTCAGGCCTTCTCCCGCTAAATGAAGGAATCGGCGCAGGTCGTCCACGCTCCACGGCGGTTCCGCGCCATGGGCGGACGGCAGAGCCGCGCACAAGGCGGTCAGCATGACCCAGGTCCAGGATTTCGTGTGGTTTCTCATAATTGGATCAACGGCGGGTTCGTCCTGGATGAATTGATATGCACGCGCTTTGCCATTTCACTTAGAAGGCGCCGCCGCCGGATGAATGTCCCGGTATGGCCAGGCAATTGCAGCGCATTGGATAGGCGGCAAAGGGAATGAAAAGGAAACGGTTTTCAATGCCGGTGCCAGTTGTCATCGTTATCGCGGGCGTACTCGCTCTGAGTCACTGCGCGCCGTTCCCGTTCCTGTTCGACGCGGCAGCGGGCAAAGTGTCCGTCTGGCGAATTCCCCAAGCTCCTGGCCAACGCCAGATCTACCTGACTTTTGACGACGGGCCCAACCCCGCGATCACTCCGGAACTGCTGGACATCCTGCGTGAGCGGCAGGTTAGGGAGACGTTTTTTCTCATTGGCACCCACATCAATCAGGAGACGGCACCGATTGTCCGCCGGATTTTTGCGGAGGGACATGCGGTTGGGCAACATTCCAGCAACCGTTGGCAGATGCTCCACTCCCCCGGGGATCTTGCCGCGGAACCGGAAGAGGATGCGGACCGCATGGAGCGGATTGCCGGGCATCGCCCTTGTCCTCTGTTTCGCCCTCATGTCGGCTGGCGAAGCATCCCGATGCTGGCGGGAGTGGCCGGATGAATTACAGGCTGGTCGGCTGGAGTTGGCTGAACTGGGACTGGGTGTGGTTTCGCAAGCGGACCGGTGATCGAATCGCATCGCCGGTGATATCGAATGCCGCGCCGGGGCGGATCGCAGTGCTGCACGACGGGCACCACCAGAATCCCCGGGCGGATCGCCGATACACGCTGGCCGCCGTGCCGCTGATTATCGACAGACTTCGCGAGGATGGTTACGGGTTCGCGCCTCTGTGCGATACAGGGATCAAGCCGTGATATCACCTGCGGGTGCGCGAAATACCCCAGGGTAACCACAGAAGCCAAAAGACGCCGAGCGCAAACAGGTCCGCTACCAGGATGTATATGGGCCAAGGACCAAAGTAGTCCAGCAGAGACGCGCCATCTGGCCGGGACCGCAAATACATGTAGTTGGTTCCGAACCAGAAGTTGAAGCCCGCCACTCCAAACGCGTAGAGATTGAGAAGCCCGTAAGCCCGCCACAGGGAACCGGGGCGGGGCCATATGACGCGGCCCCACGCCAGAGAGGATAGAATAACCACCACCAATCCATGCGCCAGGAAGAAGTAGATTGTCGGGTAGGAGGGAAACGGAGCCCAGAGATCGGGGGTGAGCAGGGCGATACCGCTGCCGCCCAGGCCGCCATAGTACGCTACTTCGAATGGCAGCGGCTTCAGGGTAAACACGGCAAAGACGGTCAACCACAGGACGAGGTCGCACAAATGAAGCGGCAACCCCTCCGGGAAGCGCAATCCTTCGGAGTGGAGACGAAACCAGTACCAAATGACCTCGTTGCCGGCGAGGAAAAAACCAAGCCCCAACCGTGCGCTTCGCGCCAGCTCGCGCTTCCGGCGCAGGGCCATCGAGAGCACAACGCTCAACGCGGCGACCGCCGCCAACATCATCATGTGCGCGCCGCCGAATAGTCTCAAAGCGGGCTTCCTTTCGGCAACCTCATAGGGCGTCCCGATCCGCCTCCGGACCAGTCCACAGTGGGGTGAATCCAAGCCCCGCGCCGGCGACCAGCATACTCCGCAGCCGCCGGACAAAGGCCAGCGTGAAGCCGGCGGCGGCGCTCAAACCCACCTGGCCGAAAGCCACCGCGTAGACGCTTTCCGATGCGCCGATCTGGGCGGGGATGAAGAAGAACAAAATGCCGATAAACTTGGTGACGGCCTCCAGCAGGAACGGGTGAATCGCCAGAAAGGGCTCGCCAACAGCCCGCAAAAGAACGAAGAGCTCCGCTACCAAAAGAAGGTGCGCGCCAAGTTCGATCGTCACCACCTGGAGGAAGAGAAACGGCCGGTCCCGAAGCACGATCAGGAGGATGTCTTCGGTCTCGCGAACCTGCCGCTCATCCCAGGGGACGTATTTGCCGGCAACAGGGAAGCTGCGGATTCCCTTGAGAATCGTCCCGATCAGATAAACGCGGAAAACAATTGCGAACGCGGCGATGGCAAGGAACCCGGCCATGCTGTAGGCAAGTACCTGGACGCCGGTTGCAATCGGGCCTTCCAACTCATAATGCCACCGCAGGTACAGCAGGCCCGCAATGGAGAGGGCAGCCGATGTGAATGTGTAGATTAAGAACTCCGCGATGGTCGCGGCAAAGGCCTGGGTTGCCTGGATCCCTTGTTTCTTCAGCAGCAGCGCTTTGGCGGGTTCGGCGAGAAACGGCCCGGTCAGCGTCAGGAACTGCACCGCTTCGCCGCACAGCCGGATCTTCGCCAGTTCCCCACCAGGAGACGCGCCGTTCGGTTACCAGGCACCTGGACAACGCGAAGGTCCGGAGCGCTTGATGGCCCGCATACAGCAGCGTGATCCACACGAAGCCCCATTGGATGCGCAGCAGCAAACTAAACACCTCGGCCGGATTGAGGCGAGTGAACACATAGAGGAACAGCACGAGTCCGCCGCCCAGCAACCACATGCGGTATTGCAGCCAAGGTTTTCGTGCGGCCATGCAGCTATCTCCAAACGGGCAAGAGCATTTCGAGTTCCATTCCGTGCGGTGCCGCGCCCGATTCGTGGTGATTGAATTGCAGGTTCCGATTCATAATGCCCATATCCATGGAACGCCGTGAAACATTGCTCGACTTGTTCGCCAGTTTCCAGGATCGAACGGGGCCTTTTCTGGTCACCGACGACGGTCTCCG
>JBKJSR010000537.1:0-7755 GCA_046594355.1 Bryobacter sp. | reverse complement strand
GGTCTTCGCCTGGGATGCGCCCGAGGACGGGAAAGCGGGTGACGCGGCGCGTCAAGGCTCCTCTGGAGGCGACGGGAGTGGCCGTAGCGTGACGATGCGAAAGAGCGATAGCGATGCGGCGCGTGCCGAATCTGGAGACGCAAATCGACGCGCCAAGGCGGGTGCCGACGGCAAGGAAGAGAAAAAAGGTCTCTGGGGCAAAATCCGCTCGATTTTCAAATAGATATTTTTGGATTAGAATTACAGTCAAGTGAGGTGCTCCATGCGTTTTCGCACCCTTAGTATTTCTGTCTTTGTTGTTGCGGTAGTTTATGCGCAGCCGACGGCATCCAGTTTTGTGTCCAATGCGCCAAATGCTCCTGCGCCGGCCAAGGTCGATCTGAGCCCGGAGATGCGTGGCGACATTTTCATGGCCCGCAAGATGTATCGCGAGGCTGTGGAGATGTACCAGCAGATGTCCCAGTCTTCCCCGGTTACGTGGAACAAAGTCGGGATTGCATTCCATCAATTGGGACAGTTGAAACTGGCACGTAAGAATTATGAGCGGTCGATCAAGTTGAATACGAGCTACGCCGAGGCGATCAACAATCTCGGTACCGTGGATTACGCGGAGAAGAATTTCCGCCGCGCCGTAAATCATTACAGGAAGGCGCTCAAGTTTGCGCCCGATTCGGCGAGCATGCGCTCCAATCTTGGTACCGCACTGTTTGCGCGCAAGAAATACGATCTGGCCTTTGCCGAGTATCAGAAAGCGCTGGCATTAGATCAAAACGTGTTCGAGAGCCGGGGGTCGCAAGGCACTGTACTGCAGGAGCGCAGTGTTGTGGAACGGGCAAAGTTTCACTACCATCTGGCCAAGCTTTATGCTCAGGGCGGCCAACCGGAGCGGGCAATTCAATATTTGAGGAAGGCACTGGAGGAAGGCTACAACGAACGCGACAAGATCGCGACCGACGATGCATTCCAGGGGCTGCGCGATCATCCTGAGTTTCAGACACTTCTGAAAACGGAATTTCGTGCGCTTTAGCCAGTACCTGATTCCAGTCCAACTGATTCTCTTTTTGGTTGTTGCGGCCTGTTCGAGACAGGTGCCCCTTCCGCAGAATCAACGGCTCGCCGTTCAGCTTTTTGATAACCAGAGCGCGGATGCTTCCGACCAATGGATCAGTACATTGCTGGCGTATTCGATGGTCTATGGATTGGGCAACCAGTCCCAATTGGCGCCAGGCATCGTAAACGATGCCGAGGGCTGGAGGACGCTTGGCTCGGGACGCCTGCTTAGTGGCACGATACGCCGTGAAGGCAAAGCAATTCGCATTGAGGCGCGTCTGACGGATACCGCGACTTCCGCCGTTCTGAGGCGCTTTGAAGATGTTGTCTCCGAAGAGAAATTACTTTCCTGTGCGGGCCGGATGCTGGAATCGCTGCTCGGTGTAAAGGCGGCAATCCCGGTCTATGAAAACGCGACATGGAAAGAGTTTGCACAGGCCCAATCGTCTCCGAACATCGATGGCCTGAGTGCTTTTCTCGTGCGGCATCCATCCTTTGCGCCAGCCTATCCGATTCTTGCCGAGTTATACCTGCGATTTGGCAAGAGGGCCGAAGCCGTCGCGCTTGCCGATCGCTTGCCTGCCGGGGCGGATGCCCTGTCCAGGGCGCAACTCACTTTTACTGTTGCCTCCGGTCAGCAGGCGAAACTCAAGGCTCTTGAAGCTGTGGCCCAACTTCGCCCGGGAGATCCGAGAATTCACGCGGAACTCGCCTTGCTGGCCGCAGCTTCCGGAGAGTGGACTCTCGCCGCTTTGCAATATAGGGAGTTGACCCGGCTTGAAGTCGGCAAAGCCGACTGGTGGAACAGTTTGGGTTATGCCGAGGCAAATCTGAACCGTTTGCCTGCGGCTGTGGCGGCGCTCAACGAGTACCGCCGCCTGGCTCCGCAGGAGCCGAACCCAATCGATTCCCTCGGCGAAGTTTACTATATGAATCGCCAGTTCAAACAGGCGGGGCTATATTTTGACGAAGAGAGCCAGCGCTATCCCACCTTTCAAAATGGAGCAGCCTTGCGCAAGTCGGCATTCGCCTATTTTTTTGCCGGCGATCTGAAGACGGCGGACCAGCGTTTTGAGAATTGGATGAAGCAGGTGTTGGTGAATGCGCCTCCAAGTACACAAAGTTTTGAGAGAGCCATGTGGTTCGCCCGAACAGGCCGGGCGAAACAAGCCGAAGAGTTGCTCAAGCAGGAAGCCGCCATCACTTCTGGAGATCGCAAGCTGGCGGCGGAACTGCATCTGGCTATGATCCAATTTGGTCTCAGAGGCAAGCGGCCTGAACCCGCCGCGCTCGCTGCATTCAGTACGCAATTGAAGGACCCGCGTCTGCGGAGCGAATTTGCAATCTTTGCCTTATTGAGCCAGGCTGCCAAGGATGAAGCGGAGCTCATCGTCAAGATAGGGCCCGTGATTTCCCAGCCCCAGTTTGCCGCTGTCAATGCGGAATTGCTTGCGGCCGCAAAAAAGCTGATGGCGGCGCCATCCACGGAAAAGCCGAAAGTATTCCCGCTGCCAAACGCCGCGGATTCTCCCATCGACGCAGTACTTCTGCGCTGGCACCTCGCTGTGATACCATAAAAAAGTTGTCAGGCGGCCTTCTTTGCGAGACAGTCGTCTACGCAACTCTCCTCAGGGTTTTTCGTCCTTCGAGTGGTTTCGTCGAGAGGGTTAGTGCGCATCTGGATAGGTGGCCGAGCGGTCAATGGCAACAGACTGTAAATCTGTCGGGTCTTGCACCCTACGAAGGTTCAAATCCTTCCCTATCCACCATATTTTTGCGTGTTCCTCCTGATACAGTAGTAAAGGCGGGCTGATGTAGCTCAGTTGGTAGAGCGCGTCCTTGGTAAGGACGAGGTCACCGGTTCGATCCCGGTCATCAGCTCCATATTGATTTCCCCCCTCCAAAAAAATCTTTAAGGCGCGAGCAAAATGGCGAAAGAGAAATTTGACCGTAGTAAGCCGCACGTCAACGTGGGAACGATTGGGCACATCGACCACGGCAAGACGACCCTGACGGCTGCAATCACAAAGGTGTTGTCGAAGCACAACCCGAAGAACACCTTCCGGAGCTTCGATTCGATCGACAACGCGCCGGAAGAAAAAGCGCGCGGTATTACAATCGCAGCGGCACACGTCGAGTATGAGACGAAGAACCGTCACTACGCACACGTCGATTGCCCCGGCCACGCGGATTACATCAAGAACATGATCACGGGCGCGGCGCAGATGGACGGGGCGATCCTCGTCGTTGCCGCCACCGACGGCCCCATGCCCCAGACGCGCGAGCACATTCTGCTGGCCCGTCAGGTGGGTGTACCTTACATCGTTGTCGCCTTGAACAAGACGGACATGGTGGAAGACGCCGAGCTGCTCGAGCTGGTCGAAATGGAAGTTCGCGAATTGTTGACGAACTACAAGTTCCCCGGCGACGATCTGCCGGTCATCAAAGTTTCCGCTCTTGGCGCGCTGAATGGCGAGCCGGAGTGGGAAGCAAAGATCGACGAACTGATGGCGGCGGTCGATTCCTACATTCCGATGCCGGAGCGTATCATCGACAAGCCCTTCCTCATGCCGATCGAAGACATCTTCTCGATCCAGGGTCGTGGCACAGTAGTCACGGGCCGTATCGAAAAGGGCATCGTGAAGGTGGGCGAAGAGTGCGAAATCGTAGGCTTCGTACCAACGCGCAAGACCACGGTAACCGGTGTCGAAATGTTCAAGAAGCTGCTGGACGAAGGTCGCGCGGGCGACAACGTCGGCCTCTTGCTGCGCGGCATTGAAAAGGACGACGTGGAACGCGGCCAGGTGATCGCCAAACCCGGTTCGATCAAGGGCTACAAGAATTTCAAGGGCGAAGTTTACGTGTTGAGCAAAGAAGAAGGCGGACGTCACACTCCGTTCTTCAACGGCTACCGTCCCCAGTTTTACTTCCGCACCACCGACGTGACGGGTGTGGCGAAGTTGCCGGAGGGCACCGAAATGGTGATGCCCGGCGACAACGTGCAGATGGACATCGAACTGATCATGCCGGTGGCAATGGACAAGGGCTTGCGCTTCGCGATTCGCGAAGGCGGCCGTACAGTCGGTGCCGGTACCGTATCAGAAATCGTATCGTAGGACTTTTTGACTGATTTCGTGTGGGGACTGAACTCGCTTGGGTTGCAGTCCCCAATTGTTTTATACTAAAGTGAGATTCCGATAGGGGCATAGGCTAACGGTAAACCTGCGGTCTCCAAAACCGCCTTTGGGGGTTCGAATCCCTCTGCCCCTGCCAAATCTTCCTTCATTCCCCGCATGCTGCGGACAGCCTGAAGGCTGAACAAGGCTCAAGCCCGGAGAAAGAAACGCATGGCGAACGAAAACGTAATGGAAAGGGCCTCTTCGTGGGTCCAAAACACAAAAGATTATTTTGAAGATCTCCAGAAGGAGATGCGTCTGGTCACTTGGCCCAGCCGCAAGCAGGTAGTCGCCACGACAACCGTAGTGGTGACGAGCGTCTTTTTGTTCGCGGCCTACTTTGCTGTGATCGATCAGATTTTCGCCCGCGGCATCACTGAAGTGTTCAAGTGGAGCGCAAAGTAGTTTTCTGAGGTCACCATGCCGGAATTAGACGAAACGAACGCAACTGGTCTCGACCAGGAACCCACCGACCAGGATGCCCTGGCCGAAGTGGCCGTAGCTGAAGAAGTGGCCGCCGCTGAAGAAGCGGCTATCCCTGAAGTAGTGGCTGAAGAACAGCCGGCGGAAGAAACGCCAGCCGAAGGGGTAGAAGCTCCAGCGGAAGCTGAAGCCGCCAATCCAGAACATGCCAACATGAACTGGTACATCATTCATACCTATTCCGGTTTTGAAAACAAAGTAGCGGAATCGTTGCGCAGCCGCGCCGATGCCTTTGGTTTCGGACATCGTCTCGGACAGCTCCTGATCCCCAAGGAACAGGTTGTCGAGATGAAGAATGGCAAGAAGGTGACCAGCGACCGCATGCTGTACCCTGGCTACGTCATGGTTCAGATGGAGATGGACGATCAGCTCTGGCATGAAGTGAAAAATACGCCGCGGGTAACGGGTTTTGTCGGCGGCGGCAACACTCCGGTACCGCTCACGGCGGATGAAGTGAACAAAGTTCTGTTTCGTCAGGCCAAGACTGGGGACGTTCCGCGCCCCAAGGTCAATTACGAAAAGAACGAAACGGTGCGCATCGTCGATGGTCCGTTCAACAATTTTTCCGGCAAGGTGGACGAAGTCAACCACGAGCGCAACACACTGCGCGTGATGGTTACGATCTTCGGACGCTCCACGCCTGTCGAACTCGATTTCTTACAAGTAGAGAAGGTATAAGCAAATGGCAAAGAAAGTCACTGGCTCGGTTAAACTGCAAATCCCGGCGGGCAAGGCAACCCCCGCTCCTCCCGTCGGCACGGCGCTTGGTCCGCAAGGCGTCAACATCATGGAGTTCTGCAAGGCCTTCAATGCGAGGACCTCGGCGCCCGACATGGTCGGCCTGATCATTCCGGTGGTCATCACGATCTTCTCGGACCGTTCGTTCACGTTCATCACCAAGACCCCGCCGGTCCCGGTGCTCGTCAAGAAGGCGCTCGGCATCACTAGCGGCTCGAAGGAACCAAACAAGAACAAGGTCGGCAAGATCACGATGGCTCAGATCGAAGAAATCGCCAAAGTGAAGATGCCCGATCTGAACAGCTTCGATCTCAAGGGTGTGATCGAGCAGGTAAAGGGTACCTGCCGCTCGATGGGCGTCGACGTCGTTTAGCCTTTTCAGCTTTTTCGCAAATTCCATTGGGCGTCGAATCCTTTCCGGGTTCTGACGCCCTTTTGGCTTAACGGCCAAAACGGAAATCTCCCCGGCGATCAGCGCACCTGGTTAAGGTAGTTCACCACGGCCGCTTTCGTATGTGCCGACAAGCATCCTTCCGCTTATGGCCGTTTTGGTACTTCGCCACGCACGGATGCGATCCGTCTGCCAGGTATCATCAACGTGGATTCCTAGGTGAACAAGAGCTTCCGTATTACGGAGATGATGCGCTTTGAATTCCGCACTGAGGTCTTCAACATGGCCAATCACTTCAACCCCGATCCTGGCTCGCTCGACCGCAATGTCCGCTCCGCTACTTTCGGTTCGATTGGGGCCGGCGTGCAGGGTATCACAACTCGCGTCATCCAATTGGGAGGAAAATTCTACTTCTAGGTTAGATTCATCAAGTCCTAACTTTTTCATAGTACTTTTCCGATAAACTATTAGCAGGTCTCGCTTTCTTGTCCGGATTTCTCCGGTCTCAACTTTCACTCTCTGTTCTGAGGAAAAAAACATATATGAAGAGCAATGTAAGCTCCGTTCTCTCCCGCTTTGGGCTCATGTCGTTGGCACTGCTTCTTGCCTCCACCCTGGGCCTCGCACAATCCGATAACTCTACAATCTCTGGCGTTGTCAAAGATTCCAGCGGCGCTATCGTCGCCAATGCAAAGGTTAGCGTTCGCAACGAAAGCACCTCGTTCGATCGCCAAGTGACCACAAACTCATCCGGCTTCTACACTGCAACCAACATTGCTCCTGGCTATTACACGGTCAGCGTGGAAGCACCTGGTTTCAAGAAGGCTTCGATCAGCCGCAACAAGCTGGACGCTGGTATCCCGATCGCCGTTAATGTCGATCTTGCCGTTGGCGCGCTCACCGAAACGGTGACGGTCGAAGCAAGCGTTGCGCAAATCAATACCGAGTCTGCCACGGTTGGCAAGACTGTTGAGATGAAGCAGATTCAAAGCATGGCACTCAATGGCCGCAACCCGATCCAATTGGCACTTTTGAAGCCGGGTGTTCGTGGTGGTGCATTGGGCAACCAAAATTTTGGCCTTTCATCGGGTGGATTCACAATCAACGGTGGCCGTTCCAACGACTCACTGATTACCTTCGATGGCGCTGTCGGCATCCGTACTCGCGCCAATGGCACCTCGATCGGCACGGCAGACGTCGATACGGTCCAGGAAGTACAGATCCTAACGGCCAATTACACGGCTGAATATGGCCGTTCGGGCAATGGTCAGATCCGTATGGTGACCCGCTCCGGTGGTCGCGAGTTCCATGGTGCGTTCTACGAATATTTGCGTAATAACGCGATAGATGCCAATAGCTGGACTCGCAACCAGAACACGGCGAGCAACTTCACTGCTCCCTACAAGTACAACCAGTATGGTTACAACATCAGTGGTCCGGTATTCATTCCGAAAGTGTTCAATAAGAGCCGTGAGAAGCTGTTCTTCCTGTTCGCTCAGGAATGGGTGAAGATTCGTCAGGAATCCGGGACCTTTCAGCGCGTTCCGAGCGCGGCGATGCGTCAGGGTAACTTCAGCGAACTGTTGGGTTCGAACATTTATTACGGGGGTGCGCGCACCATCAACGATCCATTGACCGGCCAGCCTTTCCCCAATAATACGATTCCCACGGATCGTATTAGCCCCAATGGCATAGCCTTCTTGCGGACCTATCCGGCAGCCAATGGCATCTACGCTGGGAACAACAACTTCTTCCAGGTTCGTCCGGCTCCTCGCGATCAGCGCAAGGACACGTATTCAGTCGACTACAATCCGACTCAGAATCAGGTCATTCGTTTCCGCCACGCAAACTACGCATTCGTTGAATCCAATGCTTTTGCCGGCGGTTTCGACTTCGCGCCCTCCACGCTGAACCGTC
>JBKJSR010000525.1:0-3913 GCA_046594355.1 Bryobacter sp. | reverse complement strand
CCAAGTCCAATCTGCCACCCACGCTCACCGGGCGGTGCATCATCCACCCGAATGTCCCCGGAAGCCGCAATCAAATGCCGCCCAAATCCCCGCTTGCTCAGCACCCGCGAAGCCTCATCCGCCGCATAACCCTTCGCAATCCCACCCAGGTCCAACTGCATATCAGGCTTCAAAAGCGTAACGCTGCGATTCCCAAGCGCAATATGCCGATACCCCACCGTCCCGCTACGCCCGCGCGTTCTCGCCCCAATCGTCACATCAAAAGCCCCGCCAGACAACAGCGCCACTCTCTGCGCAAAACTCAAAACCGCAAACAGATCCTCACTTACCCGCGTCGTCACCAACGCCTTCAATTGATTGATCTCGCTGTCTGCCTGGTAATCGCTCAGCTTCCGGTCCAGCTCCTCAAAGCGATGCCGCGCCGCAACCATGGCCTCACTCGCACGCCCCTCGTCCTTCGTGTAAACCGTGATGCGAATCAGCGTCCCCATGGAGGGAAACGCACTACTGATCTTCCGCCACTCCATTGTTCCAGTATGCGTGCATTTCCTCAGGCGTCGGCGTCTTCAGCGGTCGAATCAGACGAAACCCCAGTCCCAGCGCATCCGTGTGATACCAGATCGACTTCGGCAAATTCGGATCCTGCATCTTCCAGCTCGCATCGCTCGGAAAACGCGCCGCACACCGCACCCGCTCCGCCCCATCGCCCCAGCTCCCGCCCCGGGCCGTATGCGGATAAGAAGTCTTCGACGGATACCAGGCCTTGGGTGCCTGGTAAGCATCCGCGTAATACTGATCGGTCGTCCATTCCATCACGTTTCCCAGCATGTCGTAGAGTCCAAAAGCATTCGCTTTCTTCGTCCCCACGAGATTATATTGACCCTTTGAATTCGCCTTGTAAACTGCAACTGCGCCAAGCTCAGCCGGCTCGGGCGCATTCGCCCTGCAGGCATATTCCCACTCGGCTTCCGTCGGCAGCCGGTAAAAATGCCCCGTCTTCGCGCTCAGCCATTGCGCATATTTATTGGCCGCGTGATGGGTCATCGAGATCGCCGGAAATCCTTCAATGCCCATCCCGAACGACATCTCGACATACGGCTTGGTCGGCCTGCTCACGGCGTCGATCGTGATATTGGCACCCAGTTCCTCGCCCGCCAGCGTCGCAAACATGAACAGCCGGTACTCGTTCCAGGTCACTTCCCTCGGTGCCATCCAGAAAGCTCCCACACTCATCGCATGTTGCGGGGCTTCATCCTTCGAATGGCTGTTGCTACCCATCAAAAACTTGCCACCCCGAATCGGCACCATCTCATAGGGAACATCCGTTCCCGGGATGATCGACTTATAAGGCTTCATCGCCGCCACACTGCGTTCCTTCGAGCCCTTTACGATCTGCGCATGCAAAGTTCTCGTCAACCCCAGGTCGTCGGCAAGCGCCTTGCTAGCAGCCGGAAAAGGCATCCCCTCTTTCACCCAGGCTGTCAGCGTCGCCCGGTCCTTGGCGCTCAATTGCGGACCACCCGGCGGCATCGCATTTTTCGCCGTCGGGGGCAAATGAATCGCTGCAACCAGCTTGTCCTTTTTACGCAAATAGAATGCGCGGTCGTGACAGGCCGCGCATTTCTGGTCCAGTATGGGTTTGACTTGCGCCGAAAAATCGACCGCGAAAAAAGCAAGCAAAGGCAGGACGATCATACAAACTTCGTAATGCCCGGCTTCGCTGTCGGCATCTCCGGAAGGTTTCCCTTCGCATCAAACGGATCGGGGAAGGTAGACAGATTCGAATTCTGGATCTGCTCCCAGGTCAGTTGAGCCCCAGTATAAGCGGCCGTCCTGCCCAGGATGGCAAGCAGTGTCGAGGAGATCATCCGGTCTCCCTTATTCACCACTTCGCCCTTGCGGACTGCGGCAAACAGAATGTCGTGCTCATACTGATAGCCGTCGTTCTTGGTGCCTTCAAACGCCCACAAGATCTTGCCCTTGTGATCTTCGATAATCGGCAGCGGCCCGCGGCCGATCGTCACCTTGCCGTTGGTCCCCAAAATGTAGTCGCCATTCTCGTTGTAGATACCGGGAATCTGACGATGCGCAATAAACGCCCGCGCACCATTCGGATAAAGGTAGTTCACTTGAATGTGGTCGAAGATATTGCCGCCCTCTTGCGGAATCTGACGCCCGCCATTCGCAACGCACGACACCGGCGGCACATCGTTAAAACACCACGCCACCTTGTCCACCGAATGCACTGCCTGCTCCACATAACCATCGCCGCAGGTCCACACAAAGTTGTACCAGTTGTTGGTTTGCCACTCCACGTCGCTCATCCCCTCTGGACGCGATGATGCCGGCGGCATCGGCTTTACCGGGTTCGTGTAATAAGTCGCATAGTAGGACAACACATCGCCAATGATTCCCTTGTGTACCTGCTCCATCAACTGCTGGATGTGGTTCGCATAGCGCCACATGAAGCCGTCCACGATGCAACGCTTCTTCTCTTTCGCCATCCGCACCGACTCGACCACGCTGCGGATACCGGCCGGATCCACCGCCATCGGCTTCTCCGCAAACACGTGCTTGTTCTTCTCTATGGCATAACGCAACTGGATTGGACGGAATCCCGGCGGCGTCGCGAGCAAAACCACATCGACATCCGAATCGATCACCCGCTGATAGGCGTCGAAGCCGAGATACTTATTACTGTTCTCAACCTTCACCTTCGCCCCGTTAATGCGGGCAATCCTCCCGAGCGAAGCGTCGATCTGCTCCAGCGAAACATCTCCCACTGCGGTCAACTCCGCGTAGTCGTCTGCTTTGAGAGCTTGCGAAGCGGCGCCCGTACCACGGCCACCGGCCCCAACAAGACCGACCTTGATGGCATTCGTAACCGTCTGGGCTCTGATAATGGCAGGTGCGGCAATGATGCCGGCTGCTTTGAGAAATTCGCGGCGGGGTGTTTCGGACATAAAACTTGAGTTTATCTCAATACAATAGAAGTTCTGTGCAAGTTCTCTCCAGACTTGGTTTGGCCCTCCTGTTCTTCATCGGCGCCGATGCGGCAATCTTCCGCAGCGGCTTCTATGGGCGCTACCTTGAGCCCAGTTCCAGCGCCGGCATGATGCAGCTCACCCTACTTCGCGAACGCAAGCATCAAGTCGAATGGCAGGAGCCCCTCGTCCTCACCATGGGCGATTCGCGCATGAACTATTCACCCAAGCTCGCCAACGAATACGCCGCTCAAAAAGGCTATAAATTCCGCCTCACACACGGCGGCGTCGCCGGCACCAACCCCCGCGTCTGGCACTACATGCTGCGCGAACTCGACCCCACCGCCCGCCGCTACACCGCCATCGTCTTCCCAGTCGACGACTACGACGACGAAGACACCTACATCGACTACACCGACTATCCTCTCGACGTCAACTACCTCTCGCTCCTCCTCCGCTACACCGATCTGCCCGAATACCCGCGCAGCTACACAACTCCGGAGTACGCCCTCGAAGCCTGGAAGGCCTGCCTCGTGAAAGGTGCCTCCCTCCAGCCAGACCTGCTCGCGTTCTTCAACTCCCCAAAACAGCGTCTCGAAACAGCCCACGTCACCCGCGACTGGTGGCCCAATGGCAGCTACGATTACCTCGAGAGCGAAAAGAACGTCGCCGGTCTTTCCATCGATTGGACGACTCGTGCCGTCACTTATCCGCCCGGCGTGAATGAGGCCTTCAAACAAGCCGTAGCCACGGTGATGCTTCGTCCCAACGCTCCGCAAACCGGCAGATACGGTAAGTACCGCCGCCGTTGGTTTGAACAGATATTCCGCCGCTACGAAGGGAGCCCCACCCGCTTCATCTTCGTAAAACTCCCGCGCGGCCCCATCCTCCGGCCGCCTGTCCAAACCCTGAGCCACAGCATCCGCGAC
>JBKJSR010000090.1:0-6652 GCA_046594355.1 Bryobacter sp. | reverse complement strand
TGAACACTAGCAGAGAAGTTTTTGCCCCGTCAAGAGTTTTGTATGGGGTTGATTCCAGACAGCTTTTTTCGCTTGACATCGGCAAGCCTACGCTGGACAAATCCAGCCGTGCTACCGAAGCAAAATTACTCGACTTCGCGAGGCGCGGTGTAGCCGAGCTTCGACACGATCTGGTATTTGATGGGCTTGTTTTTTTCGTCGAGAATACGCAGGGGTTCGTTGGTGGCGGGGTTGACGAGTTCGACTTTCAGCTTGCGGAACTTTCCGTCCTTAGCCTGATTGATCGGAGCATAGGTCAAGGAGTATTGATTGCGCAGCGACTGATGGATCGCACCATAGATACCGGGGAATTCGCCGAAGAAGCGGGGAAAGAAACTCATGCCCCCGGACTCCTTGGAGAAGGTGCGCATTTGATTGTCGGCCTGCAGAAAATCAAGGCGCTGGATTGCGCCCATCCCTCCGCGGGCATCCACCATTTCGCGCAGGGCCTGCATGATGCCGATGGCATAAATGGGGACACCGGCCGACTGGATCTTCTTGCGCGCCTGATCGAAAGTTTGCCGCGAGAAGGTATCGATACCGGAAGCGATCACGACCACCGCTTTGCGGCCCTCGATCTCGCTCATGCGCTCGACGGTGTCGGTAAGGGCGTCGTAGAGATTGGATTCGCTGAAGGCGGCAATGCGCAAGCGCTGCATGGCCTCGTAGGCTTTGCGTTTGTCGGTAGAGAAGTCGCTGAGAATTTCGGGGCGCAAATCGTATGCGACAACAGCGACATAGTCTTCCGGCTTGAGGGTCTGCAGAAAGCCATAGGAGGCCTGTAAAGTTTCATACCAACTGCTGGACCAATATTGCTGGAACAAGTTGGAGAACTCGATCACCATGCAGACCGTCATCGGGGCTTCGCCCATGTTGAAGTTGGAGACCTTTTGCGGCACGTTGTCTTCGAGGATGCGGAAGTTGCCGGCGGGGATGTTGGGAATGAATCTGCCTTTGTTGTCGAGCACGGCGACATCGACGTTGACGCTGGTGGAGTCGGTACGGAAGGTAGGGACGCCCTCGGGAAGTTCCTGAGCTTTCTTGCCCAGCTTCGAAGGAATCTTCGGCAGTTCGCTTTCGGCGGGCGCATCTTTGTCGCCGCCCTTTTTGCGCGGCTTAGCCACCGTTTCGCCGCTTTCTTTCTTGGGACCGCTCTGGGCCTGGGCGGGAGAAATCCAGCTTAACGCTCCAATCGAAAGCGCGGCCACCATAAGGATCGCGGTGAATGGATTCGCAATCAGACGAGAGGCAAAAACAGAGAACTTCATGAGACTCACTTTATCGCAGACAGGTTAGCGCCAGAAACGCTGGCTGAACTAGTTGACGTGCGGGCCGCCCTTGCGGTTTTGTTTAGACATGTAAACTTGAAACTTTTTGCGGGCCCGGCGGATTTTATAGTCGTGCCAGGCTTGTTGCGCTCGATGCAGTAGGGAGGGGGAATTGGAAGCGGGCCGCCGCATGGCCCGTTGGCCCTGGGTGGTGCGGATCAGCAGGAATCCCACCAGCATGCCGCCGAGGTGGGCAATGTGGCTGACACCGCTATTGACCTGCAGGGAGCTGAGAAAGGTGATCGCGCCGACGATCATCACCATGTACTTCGCCTTGATCGGAAACAGGAAGCTGAACAGAACGGTGGCGTCGGGGAAAAGCATTCCAAAGGCAAGCAGCAGGCCGAAGATGGCACCACTGGCACCGATCGTGGCCATCATTTCCGTACCAGTCAGATAACCAACGAGGACGACGCAAAGACCGGCACCGACGCCACAAGCGAAGTAGTAGCGGAGAAATCGTTCTGTACCCCAGGTCTCTTCCAGTGTTTTGCCAAACATGAACAACGAAAGCATGTTGAGGAGGATATGACCGAAGCCAAGGGGATCATGCAGAAAAAGATAAGTTAGGGGCTGCCAGACATGGAGGCGCTCTACGGTTTGTTCGGGAACTAACCGAAAGGGACTGAACAGCGGTGCAAAGCCAAACAGCGTAGCAAGGTAATAAACCACGAAGATCGCGGTGTTGGAAATCAGGAGCCATTTTACGCCCGGAGGGACGGCCATCGAATTTGTCGCGTAAGAAGAGCCACCCGGATAACGCATGCTGTTGTTTACGCCGCTCCCTGCCGCGCTACTTCAAAGGTATCAGAGGGTGCCGGGAATTCCGACACAATCGCCGTGGCAAATGTGATTGCAAAGGAAACGTCACGCCCGGATGAGCTTGCGGGCAAGATGAGATTGTACGCTGAGGATTGCGACACCAAGCAGCATCCAGGGCTGCCAGCGCGACAGGAACCCGTCTATAAAAATAAAGTCGGAAGTCCAGCCGAGATCGGCACCAATACGCCAAATCCCCAATGAAAATGCGGCCAGCGAAGCCGGCTTCAATAGATGGATGAACAAATACAGGGCTTCACGAAAGCTGTCTCCCAGACGAAAATCAGGAAGCCACTGAATCGGCATCGCCCGGACGATCACTTTGACTGACATATACCTCTTGGACCTTTAACACTTCTTGGATGCAATCGCAGTGCCAAATGAAGCAGAACAATTCAGCTACTTCAAATACGCGCAAATGGCGTCTATTGACGGTCAGGTCGGCAAAAAAAACGCCGCCCTCCAATACAGAGAGCGGCGTTTATGACCGAATTTGGTCAAATGAGGTGAAAATTCTACTTGCGGGGTTCCATCACCTTAGGTGTCGCGAGGTAGCCGACAATGAGATCCTTCTTCACTTCGTTCACGACCAGCTCGTAAGGCTGCCGCGCTTTGGAGGTCAGGAACTGAACAGGCTCGTTGGCAGTCTTGTCTTTTTTCTCGACGACCTTGTCATCAACCGTCACCTCGATCGTGTAACGATTTTTCTTCGCATCCGTCTTTTTGAGCAGAATCATGATGTCGCCAACGCGGGTTGGGGCCTTGGTCTTGCCTAGGTTGAACTCATAATAGTTGCGTTCGCCAAGCCGCTTCAGAGCATCGAGCTCTTTGCCGTTGGTGGCAATGTAGCCGCTTTGAACTCCAAGATCGCCGGTTACTTTTCTGAGGTCGGCAATCGTGCGCTCAAGCTCCGACATCGTTTTAGACACGTCGGTCTTAACGGCCGAGACTTCCGTCTTCACTTCGTTGACCCTGGATTCAGAGGCGGCTGAAACTTCACCAACCTTCTGCGTGATCTCGGTCGAGAGTTGTTCTTTGGTCTTTCTCTGTTCGGCTTCGAGACGGGACGCCATCTGGCTTACTTTTTGCTCGGCCTCAACCTTGGCCTGACCTACGGCCATCGCGGATTGACGGCGGGCTCCCTCGAGCTGCTCTTGCATCGCTTCCAGATTGCGGCGGCTCGTTTGATTGGACGCCGTAGCGGATTGACGCACATCACTCAGTTTCTCTTCAAGCTGAACCTGAACTTTATCCATTTCACCCCGCAGGCGGTCGAGTTGCAAAAACAACCAGACAGTCGAGGCGAGCAGCGCAATGACTGCTCCAAAAAGGATGGGTATCTTAAGCCCACCACCACCTGCAGCCTGTGGCTGCCCTTCATTTGTATCCGGCATAATCGATTCTCCTAGTTGCCCCAATTTAACAAATTTAAGACGGGGCCATTTCTTAACTGCCCTCTTGTCTTTGCGGACGAGCGAAAGGGAAGTACTCCTGTTTGGAGGTCCCTGCTTCAAAACAAGCCCGGCAGCGCGCCTCGTACATCCCGGCGGCTCCTACAACGATTAGATCCTCGCTCGCGAAAAGGCGTTGCGTTTGTTTTGCGGGATTTCCGCAACGCATGCAGATAGCCAGCGTTTTGGTGATGCTCTCGGCCATGGCGAGCAGGTCTGGAATGGGGGGGAAGGGACGCCCCATGTAATCGGTATCGAGTCCGGCGACGATAACGCGCTTGCCGGAATCGGCAAGTTGGCCGCAAACATCGACGAGTCCGGGGCCCATGAAATTCGCCTCGTCTATTCCGACAACCTGCGTTCGCCAATCGAGGATCGTCAGAATTTCGGAAGCCCCGCTCACGACGGTGGACGCGATGCGCTGATCACTGTGGCTGACGATTTCGTCTCTCGAATAACGGTCGTCGAGTACAGGCTTGAAAACCTGTACCCGCCGGCGGGCGATGATGGCACGGCGCAGACGCCGGATCAGTTCTTCGCTCTTGCCGGAGAACATGGGGCCGCAGACCACTTCGATCCAGCCCATGTTGCCTGCCAAAAAGTCCATACGCGTTAGTGTTGCATGATGTAGTGTGCAAGATCGAATTCTTGAGCGGGAAATGCTGGACTTTGCCTCCGACGCAGAGGCGGCTAAAAATTTGCGCGACCTCGCCCGCATCAACAAACTGACTGGGGCGAGGCGTGAATTTGTACACCAGTTGCGACGGCGATTCCGGACGGACGACAGTTTTACTTTTTTGGACGTGGGTGCAGCTTCGGGAGACATGGCGCGGGCGGTGCTTGCCAGTTTTCCGAATGCACGCGTATGCTGCCTCGATCTGTTATTGCGCAATCTGCAATCTGCGCCAGTACGGAGAGTGCAGGCCGACGCGTTTGCACTTCCCTTCTCCGCAGCGTGTTTTGATGTGGTCCACTGTTCTTTGTTTCTGCATCACTTTTCGAACGAAGCGGTTGAAAAACTAATCCTTGAGATGAGCCGTGTTGCGGGCAAGCTGGTTCTGATTCAGGATCTGCACCGGCACTGGCTGGCTTACTACTTTCTTCCGGCAACGCGCTGGATCTTTTTCTGGCGGCGGCTGACGGTGGAAGACGGGATGAAGAGCGTGGCCGCTGGCTGGCGGCGCAAAGAACTGGAAATTATCCTGGAGCGGATCCATCTGCTGGAAGCGAGCAAGATCAGTTGGCATTTCCCCTCGTTTCGCTATTTCATCGCCATCGCTTGTACCTGACTACTTAATTTATTAAAATTTGGATGCATTTTTTTATTGCGCCGAAAATACTCATTTGAGAGAATCAAGCGAAGTTTTATCGCAGGCCCCACTTATGGAGGCCTGTGGATTGAGGAGCACATTGGTGAAAGAAAAAGGTAAAGTGAAATGGTTCAACAACGCGAAAGGCTTCGGCTTTATTCAGCGTTCTACCGGCGAGGATGTGTTTGTACACTTCTCGGCGATAGCCATGAACGGGTATCGCTCGCTCGACGAAGGCGTCGATGTCGAGTTCGAGGTAAAGCAAGGCCCTAAGGGGCTAATGGCTGAAAACGTCATGCGCGCCTAACCGTTACTACCTAAGACAGATTAGAGAAAGCCATCCTACGGGGTGGCTTTCTTCTTGCGCTACGGAGCAAGCTGGATTGTCGTCAGGCCGATTGCGCTGGGACGGCGGGAGTCGTGAAAGAGCTTCTGCGTTGCTTTTGTGAATTCGGATGCTTTCATGTTGGGCACATCGCCAAAGCGTTGCGGGTTGAGGTCGACAAGAGGAAACCAGGAACTTTGAACCTGGACCATGATCCGATGCCCGGAGCGGAAGACATGACATATATCGGGCATCGTATAGTTCAGCTCAAATAGTTTACCGGCTTCCACCGCGTTTGGGTATTCAAAGCTATCGCGGAACTTGGCACGAAATGGTTCGCCGCGCACAAGTTGCTGATAGCCGCCGAGTTCGGGGTAGTCGTCGGGATAGACGTCGATGAGCTTCACGACGTAGTCCGAATCGGTTGCGGTGGAACTCAGAAAAAGCTTTGGCTTGAGGGGACCGGCGACGATCAGATCCTCTGTGAGGAGGTCTGAGGTGTAGGTGAGGACGTCGGGGCGTGAAGATGCAAAGCGCTGATCGCCAACCATGTAGGATTGCGCCATCCCGAGGGTGATGAAGCCGACGAAGGGAACGGGCTTGGCAGGGTCGCTCAGGTATTCAGCGGAACTTTCGGTTTCCTTGGGAGGCGTAAAGCCGAGTTTGCCGCTGGCGTGGAAGTAGAGATTTTTCGCCTCGCCCTTGGGGGGCCAAGCGTCGAAGTTGCGCCAGCGATTGCTGCCGGTTTCAAAGACAATGGCGCGGCTGAGGTTGGGGTCTGGCTTGCCGTTCAGGTGGAACTCGAAGAAGGGGAATTCGACTTTTTCGCGAAACCACGGAGAGGTCTTGAGGTTGAATGTGACGTTGCCAAGCTTGTCTCCATCACCCCGCGCCCAGCCACCGTGTACCCAGGGGCCCATAACGAGGGTATGTCTGGTTGCGGGACTTTGCTTTTCGAGGGCGGCATCGAGACGGAGCGGACCCTGAAGGTCTTCAGCGTCAAACCAGCCTCCAACGGTGAGCACTGCGGGAGTGATGTTTTTGACATGCTGAGCGAGGCTGCGGGACTTCCAGAAATCGTCGTAGGTGGTGTGGGCGAGAAGGTCGGTCCAATAAGCGCTTTCGCGTTTGAAATATTTTTCGTCGGCATTGGCAAGCGGGCCGAGGCGTTTGTAAAAGTCATAACCATCGCGGGAAGCGAAATCGAAGCGTCGGGCATTGGCATCGGGCAGTTCCGGTTCGGTCTTTTTCTTGCCGAAACAAGTACAGAAGCCGAAGTTTGCTGCGAGGACAAAAGCGCCGTTGTGATAGGCGTCGTCGCCGAGAAACAGCTCGATCACAGGAGCCCGGGGGCTAGCGGCTTTGAGGGCGGGATGGGCA
>JBKJSR010000322.1:0-3476 GCA_046594355.1 Bryobacter sp. | reverse complement strand
TTTGCCAGCGGCGGTGACTAATTGGCAAGACAACAGATTGTCCACAGACATTCCGTACTTACGAAGCAGCCAGCCGACACCACCGCCCAAGGTGAGACCGGCAATTCCGGTCTTTGGGACTACGCCCGACGGCACGGCGAGACCGAAGGCGTGGGTTTCGCGGTCGAGATCGCCGAGCGTTGCACCACCCTCGACACGAACCGTGGAGGTGGCTGGGTCCACATGGACAGAGCGCATGCGGGAGAGGTCGATGACGATGCCGTCGTCGCAAAGGGCGCGGCCGCCGACATTGTGCCCTCCGCCTCGAATTGCCGTGAGTAGATTTTGATCGCGCGCGAAGTTGACGGCGGCAATCACGTCGGCGACTCCAGAGCAGCGGGCGATGAGCGCGGGATGTTTGTCGACGCTGGCATTCCAGATCTGACGGGCGCTGTCGTAGCCGCTGTCGCCAGGCTGAAGAAGCTCACCGTGAAAAATCAATCGGAAGGGTTGAATGTCAAGAAGTGGCATTGCGCATTGTACCTGCTAGCCGCGATCGAAAGTTGAGGGCACTTGATCCGGCAGTTGCGTTGGTTCAAATACGTCCAAAGGTCCTGGGCAAAGGGTTGTGGCGCTTCGAGGACGCTCACCCGTTGGGTATCCTCGCGATCGTTTAACTACGGTGTTGCACTAAAGCCAACCGAGTTCCTTAATGGCCCATGGCGCATTCCATACTTTGACCATACGTTCGACTTTGTTGTCGCTATTCATGGTCAAAAAGTAGGCATAGTGGGAATGGGTTTCTTTGTGGGTCGGCGGTACGGGGCCACCGGGTCCGGTATGCCTGGCATGATAGGTCGCAAAGAAGATGGCCGTTCGCGTCCTTTCGTCGTAGGCTGAGGCATGCAACTCATAACTTGCACCAGGTGTGGTGACCGTTGCGAAACCGTACATCCATTCGCAATAGGCCTCGACCGTGTTCACCCCCGCCAGAGGTTCGCTCTGGGCCGTAAAGGATGCACCTTCGGCAACATATTGATTGCATCCAGCCCAACCTTCCGGAGTTTCACAAGCAATAAAAAAATTAGTTGCGTTTTCAAAAGCGGTCATAGTCTCTTCCTTTACCCTAGTATTTTACGCGAGCGTAGCAATGCCGGACCGGGCGCTGCACTTCAGGAGGGCGTTTCACGCCGTCCCGACACGCTCAGTGCTTCCCCTGAACAGCGCCAACCTTGCCAAACTTTTGCGTGGGACAATGGAGCCAAGTACCGAAAGGATCATCAGTAACTCAATGCCCGGAATATTCAAAATCATTGAACTCGTCGGCACCTCACCCGTGAGTTTCGCCGAAGCCGTCAAAGCCGCCGTGGCGGAAGCATCAGCCACCGTGCGTCACATGGACTGGTTCGAAGTCGTCAACCAGCGCGGCAGAATTGTGAACGATAAGGTGGAGGAATTCCAAGTCACCTTGAAAATCGGATTCAAGATCGAGCGCTAAACAGCCCCGGGCTGAGCTAATAAGTTGCGCGATCTTCGCTAACCTGCGGGTTCAAAAGTGCCGCGCGCCAGGAGCAGGCGCTGCGCTTCGACCCTCGCATGTTGAGCCTCAGCGCGTTCGACCAGCCGATTGAAATCTTCTCCTGCGACTCTCGCATCCACTTCGCGGATCGCGTTCAGTGCGCGCCACAGGGAGGCTTTGCCCTGGATGCCCAGCGTCAATGTTTCAAGAGCTTCGAAGGTTCCGAGACTCCCGTCGGTGCCGCTCTGAAACTTCAATCTGCTCACCTTTTCCGCCACCCATCCTGCCGCTACTTTCACGTCAAAGGTCTCTTTGCCTACCCGTTCGATGATTCGCAGGAGAACTTGCTGATCGTCCTGCACCTCAGCCAATATGTCTGAGGCGACGCCGCCGAGGGGCTGGCCGCTATATTGATCTCGCAACGACTCCAAGAGTTCAATCGCAAAAGTTGATCCCCCTAAGTGATCGTGCAGATAGTTTACCAGCGGGTTGCTCATAATCTAGTTGTAGCCTATTGCTCCGGTTCTATGGGGGCGCTTACGCTGGAATCTGCCGCCGTGGCTGTGAATCGAGTCGGGCTATTGCAGCGCGGCTAAGACCATCTGCAGGGTCTTGCCGGTCGAATCACCGACTGGGGTTGGCTTCCAATCGGCTCGCGAACCGTCATAGGAATATTTGACTGGCAGGCGCGTCAGTGCTGGATCATATTGCCCTTCGTTGCCGCCCATCTTGTAAATCACCATGTCGAGCGAAGGCACCACGTAAATCGCGTAACCACCCGATCCGCCTTTCCAGTAAGCGTCCTTCGGTACGCCAGTCAAGTGCCCGTCGTCATTCACATTGAAGTTGAACGAGTGCGTGTAATGCGGGTTGTATTTCACCGAGCGTCCGCACATCCGGGCGAAGTCCGCGGGCAGAATTTGCGTCTTTCCCCAACGGCCTTCGTGCAGCATCAAATAGCCAAAGCGCAGCATGTCCGTAGAGCGCACCGCGATGCTTCCGCCGCCTGGCGTGTGATGCATCCGCCCGTCAGAATCGATGCCGCTCTTTAACTTGGGCCGGTACATTGCGTAACCCCAGGTGCCAAAACCCAAGGGGTCAGTGAGGCGCTTGCGCATATACTCTTCCATCTCGATCCCCATCGTGCGGCGTACCAGAATCGCCGCTATGTGGCTTGACGAAGTTGCATAGGAATAGCAATCGCCGGGGGCGCACCATAGGGTCTGCTTCAGGGCGAAATCATCGGTGGTGGACCATGGCCCATTGTCGATCGTGGCGTCTTTCCAATCCTGCTTTACGCCCTTGACATAAACCGGATTGGTTCCCCGGATGCCTGCCGACATTGCGAGTACCTGGCCTAGTGAAATTTCGGCTTTGCGTGGATCCTCCAGAGGGAAAATCGCGGCTGGCAGGAATTTCGGGGTGTAGACTTTCTCGTCCAAACCCTGGGAAAACATTTCCGGTTTGTCCTGCATCATCATGCCCACTGCGACACTGGTAAACGCCTTGCCGCAAGAGGCGAGTTCTGGTAAGGCTTCGCGGTTTCCCCGCCCAAAATACTTCTCATAAACCAGTTGTCCATGCCGCACTACCAGCAAGCCGCCATGCTGACTGGTCTTTTCGACATAGGCGAAGGCTTCGTCCAGTTTGCCAAGTTCGATGCCCGTCTGTTTGCGGATCTTTGCCGCGTCTTTCAGGGTTCTCCAGCCGCCTTTGTCATCCGGCTTGGGGAAGTAATCTTCGGCGGAGCAGAGGCTGCAGATCGCAAGAGTCAGCAAGAGCTTTTGGAGGTTCACGCCTCACATCATATATCGGAAATGTTTGCGGGCATTTCGCGGGAAAAGTTTAGTGCGATGAGCGATCATGATTTCAGGACTTCGCTCATCGCCATCGTCACTTTTACGGGTGCAGCAGATCGCGACTTGTTGAAACGGGCCAAGCTCATCGCCGCGAAGATGGATACATCGGTGCATGCGCT
>JBKJSR010000159.1:0-3838 GCA_046594355.1 Bryobacter sp. | reverse complement strand
TGTTGCTGCCGGCGGCGCGCCGCCACTGGAGCTGGCGCACCGCTATCGTCGCGCTCGCCTACGCCCTCTGCCTCAGTTCTTTCGTGCTGGCGACAAAGAACACCACTTCCGCCAATGCAATCTTTCTGCAAGGCACTGCGCCGCTCTACCTCGTTTTCCTTGGCCCCTGGCTCCTCCACGAGAAGGTGCGCAGCTCCGATTGGTGGACGCTTGCCCTAGTGACAGCCGGCATGGTTCTGGTGTTCTGGGAGACCGGTAATGCGCAACTGCTGTCGCCCAACCCAACGCTAGGTAACGCATACGGAGCCTTCAGCGGATTGATGTGGGCGGGCACGGTTTGCGGCTTGCGCTGGCTGAGCAAGCGCGGGGAAGGGAACACGATGGCACCGGTACTCATGGGCAACCTGCTGGCAGTATTCTTGTGCCTGCCGCGCATGCTTCCAATTGGTGTTGTGAGCGGGACCGACCTGTTTTCACTGGTCTACCTGGGCGTCTTCCAGATCGGTCTGGCTTACTGGTTCCTGACCGCTGCGATGGCAAAACTATCCGCTCTCGAAGCGGCGCTATTGATTATGATCGAACCGGCGCTGAACCCGCTCTGGACCTGGCTGATACACGGTGAAAAGCCGGCGGCTACGGCGTTGGCTGGAGGTACGCTCATCATTGGATCGGCGTTGATGAAAAGCTGGCGGGATCGCCGGAATGTGCTAATCTAACAGTTTCGCCCCCGCCCTTTCGGGCCTGTAGCTCAGTTGGTTAGAGCGCTACCTTGACACGGTAGAGGTCTGCAGTTCGAGTCTGCACAGGCCCACCATTTCTCGATCTCCGTTTTCTCCGCACCTCCTTCGCCAACACCTGCACTTGCTCCACTCCTTCCCGCTTTCCCGCGCCGCATCTTCCACCTGCGGCAATCCACCCGTCACCGCACGTTTCGATTCGATCAGCACGCCATCCAGACCCCTTACCTCCACTCTCTCTAACATCGGCGTAATTTCCAACAGATGTCCGAGTCCCGCTTCCGCGCTGCGGCCCCTTTGCATAGATCTAAATAACATGCAAGGTTCCGCTGGCGAACAACATGCGTCCCCCTATCACGCAGCAGCCCTACGATAAAGCCAGCGTCCGGAACTCCTTCGTGCCTGTCTTGAGCCACAACACCCAAAAGCCCATAAAGATGGCCGCGCCTAACCCGCCACTCACCAACAGGCGAAACCCATCCTCAAAGTCCACGGTGCTTACTTTCCCGCTTTGGCCATAAGCCGCGCTATTTACTCTCCATCAGTCCGTAATCTCAGCCTCACGCTCTTTGGCCTGCACCTTACTCAGCTCCGCCTGGTTTCCGCGCAGTTCCCGCCCAGCTTCATATCGCTTGAGCGGAAGCGTCCAGCAGGCAGGTTACGCCCTTCAGTCGGGATTGGCGCTTTGCACCCCAGCTCCCTTCTTTCTCCCGGCTTTCAACAGACTCAGCAAGGACCCAACCGCGCTCGATCGCTCCAGCGGATGGCGAAACGGCAAGGCTCCATTTACCTTGTAGCGATTCCGCCGCCCCAGCTTCGTAGCAGTCAGATAGCCCTCGGCAATCAGATCCGCTGCAATTCGTTGCGCCGCCCGCTCCGTAATGCCCACCCTGGTTGCGACATCCTTTAGCAGCACCTCTGGATCGGAAGCAATGCAAACCAGTACATGCCCGTGATTGGTAAGAAACGTCCAGCTTTCCATCGTGTTCTCATCTTGCCATATAAGTCGCGAAATATAAAACACGTCTTATAAAACACGAAATATATATCGTATGATGGATTTATGGGAACACCAGCATCCATCACAGTCGCCTATGGCGACGGCATCGGTCCGGAAATCATGCGCGCCAGCCTCCGCGTACTTAAAGCCGCCGGTGCGAGTCTCGATATCGAGACCATCAGCATCGGCGAAGCCATATATAACCAGGGACACACGTCGGGCATCCTGCCCTCCGCCTGGGACTCGCTGCGCCGTACCAAAGTCTTCTATAAGGCACCGGTTTCGACGCCCCAGGGCGGGGGCTTCAAGAGCCTGAACGTAACCGTGCGTAAGACGATGGGCCTCTATGCCAACATCCGCCCCTGTGTCGCCTATCACCCGTTCGTTAACACCCGGCATCCCAAAATGGACGTCGTCATCGTGCGCGAGAACGAAGAAGACCTCTACGCCGGCATTGAGCATCGCCAGACCGACCAGGTCTACCAGTGCCTCAAACTCATCACCCGCCCCGGCTGCGAAAAGATCGTCCGTTACGCCTTCGAATATGCCCGCCGCAACAAGCGAAAGAAGGTGACCTGCCTCACCAAAGACAACATTATGAAGCTCACGGACGGGCTCTTCCACAAAGTTTTCGACGAAATTGCCATCGAGTATCCTGAAATGGAGAACGAACACTACATCGTTGACATCGGTGCCGCGAAGCTTGCCGACACACCCGAAGTCTTCGACGTCATCGTCACGCCGAACCTTTATGGGGACATCCTTTCCGACGTTGCCGCCCAGATCGCCGGCTCCATCGGCCTGGCTGGCTCAGCTAATATCGGGGAACACGTAGCCATGTTCGAAGCCATTCACGGGTCTGCCCCGGCGATCGCAGGCCAGAACATCGCCAACCCTTCCGGCCTCATCCTTTCCGGCGTCATGATGCTGGTCCACCTGCAACAGACCGATGTTGCAGCCACGGTTCACAACGCCTGGCTCAAGACGCTCGAAGACGGTATCCATACCGCTGATATTTACAAAACAGGTGTCAGCCAGCGGAAAGTTGGCACGCAGGAATTTGCCGATGCCGTCATCGCACGCTTCGGGCAACTGCCCTCGAAGCTCTCGCCCGTCAATTACGCCAGTTCGCCCCGGCAATCCGCCATGCATGCGTATACCAAGCCCCGGGCGAAGAAGGAGATGGTTGGAGTCGACATGTTCTTTGAGTGTGCCAACCCCAATCCGAATGACCTTGGCGCGAAACTCCAGCAGCTTAGCGTCGATGGATTGAAACTGATCATGATCACCAATCGCGGCGTGAAAGTATGGCCCGATGGAATGCCCGAAACATTCTGCACCGACCACTGGCGCAGCCGTTTTCTGTCACCCTCGGGTGCCCCGATTACTCATAAGCAAATCATCGTTTTGCTGGGGCAGTTGGATTCGATCGGCCTCGATGTCATTAAGTCGGAAAACCTCTGCAATTTCGATGGCGTCCCTGGCTACTCCCTCGGTCAGGGTCAATGAGCACTCGCGAATGGGAGATACCCGCCTCAGAGCGGCCGGACCTTAAGGTTATTTTTCGACCGAGCGCGCCCAGCTAAGCCAAGCCTTCCCTGACCCTTCGGAGAAGCCCCGCTTCCATGTTTTTCTGAACGCTGCGATATGGGCTTGGGCTTTGGCGTTCAATTGGGCCGGAATCAGTTTTGCAGATCTTGATCGTGACGGTAGGGCTCGCAGAAATTGTTCGGCGACATTTGCGTCATGCATTTGGCCGAGTTCTTCCTGCACGCGTCGCAGGCGAGCCAGCCATTTGCTACCGCCGTCGGGATCGAGAATTTCGATGGTGTAGCGGAGTCGCTTGGCGGCTTTACGAAAGGAGTGCAGTTCGGCGACGTTGGTTGATTCGGCGGCGATGCGGCCATTGGCCAGGAACTCCCGGATCGGTCCTTCGATTCTTATTTTGGGATTCCGATCTACCTTTTCCAGCGAAGGGAGCAATCCTCGCTCAAGGTGAATTCTCAGGAATGTTTGCAGTTGTTCGGCGGCAAGGTCGCGTTGCCCCAGGAGGTAAATGCAGGCGGGGTCCGATGAGGAGAGGCGGTGACGTAGGAGAAGT
>JBKJSR010000154.1:0-2741 GCA_046594355.1 Bryobacter sp. | reverse complement strand
TCTGTTCGTGGCATCATTCCGCAGCCAGCGCACGGGGGCAGTGCCGCATTCACCGAAAAACTGCCTGCCGGGAAGCGGCTGGACTCCGATCGTCAACGATCACGTGCTGGTATCGATGCCGGGTAGAGCGGAGCCCCTCGAAGTGAATCGCTATATCATCCAGAGGGGTGATACGAAGAGTCTGGTGCTTTATTGGTACCAGAGCCGGGATCGTGCAATAGCGAGCGAATATAAGGCGAAACTATATACGATGCTCGATGCAGTGAAAGACAATCGAACGGATACAGCACTGGTGCGGGTTGTAATCGGATTGAGCGGAGATGACTCGAACGAGAAGGCGTTAAAGGCCGCAGAAAACTTTATCCGGTCGTTCTACGCGCCGTTGCGTCAATTTTTACCGTCCTAAAGCGGATATTGCTGTGACAATCACAGCTTGAAGAGCGTCTCGTTATTTGAAGGGACGGGGGCATCGAGTGAATATAGGGCGCGAAAATAAAAGATTGGCAAATCGAAGTGGGGCCGACAAGTGACCGTGACCAGGGAAGCGACACTCATGGCTTTGCTTTTTCTTGCTTCTGCGTTTGCGGTTCAAGTGCCGCTTGCCGACAAGGACAAGGGCAGCACCCAAAAGAAAAAAACAGAAACAGTACCTCCACCCGGGCGCGTCAATATCGAGAGGCGTGAAGGCAGGCCCGTCAGGCCGGAGGATGCGGAAAATTCGAAACCGGCAAATATCCGGGTAGATACGAACCTGGTATTGTTTCCGGTTGCGGTGACCGATCCACTCGGTCGTTTTGTAACGGGACTGGAGCGGGAAAACTTCAAAGTGATTGAAGACAAAATCGAACAGACGATTTCCCAATTCGCAAGTGAAGATGCACCGCTCTCGGTTGGACTGGTTTTCGACACAAGCAATAGTATGGGTGCGAAACTGCAAAAGAGCCGACAGGCGGCAGCGCAGTTTTTCAAGACTGCCAACCCGGAAGACGAGTTTTTTCTGGTTCAGTTTAGCGACCGTCCGGAGCTGATCGTGCCGTTTACGAGCAACACGGAAGAGATCCAGAATCGGCTCACTTTTACGCAGGCGAAGGGGAGGACGGCGCTTCTGGACGGGATTTATCTGGCAATGAGTCAGATGAAGAAAGCGAAGAACCCGCGCAGGGCGGTGCTCGTAATCTCCGACGGCGGCGACAATTCGAGCCGTTATACGGAAAGTGAAATCAAGAACCTGGTACGTGAGGCGGACGTTCAGATGTATGCCATTGGAATTTTTGAGTCGATCGGCGGACGGGGGAGAACGGCAGAAGAGCTATCCGGTCCGGGCCTATTGAACGATCTGTCGGAACAGACGGGCGGCAAACATTTCGCGATCGAGAATATGAACGAATTGCCCGATGTTGCAGCCAAGATTGGGATTGTACTGCGCAATCAGTATTTGATTGGTTACTCTTCAAAAAATCAGGAACACGACGGCAAATACCGGCGTGTCCAAATTAAGTTGGTACAGCCTAGAGGTATGCCGCAGTTGCGGCCTTCCTGGCGGCAAGGATATTATGCACCTATTCAATAACCGAATCCCGATGCTGGCGGCAGCATTGGTTGGCGCTTCGCTTTGGGGCCAGGAAGAGCCGGTATTTCGCAGCGATACACGTCTGGTCGTCTTGAACGCTACGGTGGTGGATTCCAAGGGCAACCTTCAAACAGACTTGCCGCGAAGCGCATTCAAGGTATTCGAAAACAATGTCGAGCAGCCACTCAAGTTTTTCCGCCGCGAAGATGTCCCCATTTCTCTCGGCGTGATCGTCGACAACAGTGGCAGCATGCGATTGAGGAGAAACAAGGTGGAGTCGGCGGCGATGCTGATGGTGAAGGCGTCGAACCGGCAGGACGAGGTTTTCATTGTGAATTTCAACGACGATGCGTTTCTCGACGTCGATTTCACCGGCGACATCAAAAAGATGGAAGATGGCTTGACGCGAATCGATGCGCGTGGCGGGACGGCGATGTACGATGCGATCAATATGTCGATCGACCACCTGAAGGCGAAGGCGAAGCGCGATAAGAAGGTGCTGATGCTGATCACCGATGGCGCGGATACGGCGAGCAAGACGTCGCTTGAAAAGCTGATTTCACAAGCCCACACCACCGATGCGGTAATCTACGCCATTGCCATGTTGAACGAAGAACTTCCGCGTGAGGCAAAGAAGGCAAAACGGGCGCTGGAAGCGATCGCGAAAGCGACCGGCGGCTTGTGTTTCTTTCCAAAAACGCTTGAGGAAGTGGATGCTCTGGCCGTTGAAGTGGCCAAGGATATCCGCAATCAATACGTGATCGGCTATAGCCCGACTGTGCAGGAACTGGATGGAACATTCCGGACGATTCGCGTCACGGCGACTGGGGCAAACCGTCCAACAGTGCGCACGCGTTCCGGCTACTATGCGGCACCGCAAAAGGGTGTAGTGAAGGTGGGTTCCAACAGTCTTCTCGGCCCCAAGGAATGATTTCGTTTCTCTGGAAGGCATCGCGCGGGTATCGGTTGCGGCCCTGGGCGAGTCCTTACCTGCGCTGGCGGATGGAAACTTTCTGGGGCATGCATGCCGAGACGATCAGCTTTCGCGAGTTCTGGGGATTTCTTTGGCAACACCGCTGGGAGATGTGGCGATTCTTGCGGTGGTCGGGCCGAATGAGCTAGGCAGACGGCGTAATGTTAAGGCGTCTCGATCCTATGTGCCACCCAGGAG
>JBKJSR010000102.1:0-2985 GCA_046594355.1 Bryobacter sp. | reverse complement strand
CGCTCCTAATGTCGCGATGTATGGTTGAGGGTGTGGAGTGGCTTAATTACCATCACTTGCTCTATTTCTGGGCCGTCGCCAAAGATGGCAGCATCGCCAAGGCCAGTCAGCGCCTGCGGCTGGCGCAACCGACTATTAGCGGGCAGCTCAAGCAGCTTGAGGAGACGCTTGGCGAGAAACTCTTCGTCAAATCCGGGCGCGGACTCTTGCTCACCGAAGTGGGCCGGGTAGTCTACCAATACGCGGAAGAGATCTTTAGTCTTGGCTCCGAATTGCAGGACGTTTTGAAGGGCCGTCCTCAAGGCCGTCCCCTGCGAATCTTGGTCGGCGTCTCCGATATGGTTCCGAAATTGATTGCCTACCGCGTGCTCCAGCCCGCTCTTTCCATGGCCGAGCCGGTCCATCTCGTTTGCGAAGAGGACTCGCCGGAGCGTTTACTATTGGAACTCGCCGACCATCGGCTCGATGTAGTACTCTCCGACGTGCCCATCACGGCCATGACACGAGTGAAGGCATTCAATCATCTGCTTGGCACCTGTGGAGTGAAGCTGTTTGCCACACCGTCGCTCGCGGCCAGGTACCGCAAAAATTTCCCGGCTTGTCTGGATGGCGCGCCGTTTCTGCTGCCGATCCAAGGATCGAGTCTACGCCGTTCCCTCGATAAATGGATGGAATCCAAAGGTATCAGGCCAGTTGTCGTAGGAGAGTTCAAGGACAGTGCCCTGATGAAATCGTTCGGACAGGCCGGCGTGGGGATCTTTGCCTGTCCCAGCGCAATCGAAGCCGAAATCCGGAAGCAGTATCGCTCCGTCGTGATCGGTCGGGTGGATGAGGTGACGGAGAGTTACTATGCGATCTCCGTGGACCGGAAAATCAAGCATCCTGCGGTGGCCGCGATCTGCGAGGCCGCGCGAGACCAGCTTTTTGCTTCCCGATAACAATTCGGTTTTTTCGATGTGTTAGCTCAACAATATCTATTAGACAAATGCATTAACCGATTCTAATCTTGTAATTAATAAGCCGCGACAATAGGCTTGGACGAAAGCAGATTTTGAAATGACCACAAACCCTTCCATCTTCAAGAGACTATCCTGCCTGGATCCCGATTTTCAGATTCTGCAATCGGCTCCTGACTGCGGACGGAGTGCATCCGCAAAATTGCCGCTTGAACCAACGCAGGAGACAGGGGCCCGGCAAAAGTCCCGTCTTCTTTACTGGGATGGGAGTCGAGTTTTGAAGCTCAGGGAAAAGGAATAAAAAAATGACTCATGAAATGAAGAACGCTCAGATCGATCCAATGCCGCTTGAGGAGGAGATCGCCAAGCTGGCGTACTGCTGTTGGGAACTGGAAGGATTTCCTGAAGCTTCCAACGTGAGGCTCTGGCTCAGGGCCGAATCCGATGTGCGCTTATCGCGAGGCATGCCTCCCGCACAACCATTGGAGCAGGAAGCATGAATCCGCTCTTCGCCGTTTTTTGCGGGACGGCCTGCCTGTTTGCTCAAGCCGCCGCTCCGCAATTGACCGATTTCAGTCGCATGTATCAGGAGTTGGCAGAGCGGGCGGATCCGGCTGTAGTACAGATCGTTACTACCGGCTACGCACCTTCGAGCGAAGGCATGGTGCTCCTGAGCGCGAAACGCAGCACAGGCTCCGGCGTTCTGGTCGATCCTTCCGGCTACATCATTACCAATGCCCACGTGGTGGGCGAGGTCCGAAAGGTTCAGGCTCTGCTGCCGCAATTGATGGACGGGCAGAGGCGTCCCGGATCGAAGTTGAAGCCGGGAGGCAAACTTGTTACGGCTGAAGTCATTGGCTTGGACCGTGAGACCGATATCGCCGTGCTGAAGGTTGCCGGCACCGGCTATCCGAGTCTGCGTTTCGCGGATTCAGATTTACTCCGGCAGGGACAACTCGTGTTCGCATTAGGTAGCCCCTACGGACTCGAGAACTCGATCACCATGGGTGTGATCAGCTCCGTTGCCCGCCAGGTGCGGGCAGACGATCCGATAGAGTACATCCAGACCGACGCATCCATCAACCCGGGAAATAGCGGCGGCCCGCTAGTGGATGCCGATGGAGCGATTGCCGGCATCAATACCTTCATCCTTACCAAGTCCGGTGGCCATGAGGGTGTTGGATTCGCCGTGCCAGGCAACATTGTCCGCATGGCCTATGAGCAGATCCGGCAATACGGACGCGTCCGCCGGGGTCAGATCGGGGTATTGCCTCAAACCATCACCCCAAAACTGGCGGAAGCATTGCAACTGCACAGGGATTGGGGCGTGATCATTTCGGATCTCACACCCGGTGGTTCCGCCGAGGCTGCGGGGCTTCAGGTCAACGACATCGTCCTGCGCGCCGACGGTAAAATCCTGGAGAACTCCCAGCAGTTGGGAGTCGGAATTTATCAGCGTGCGGGACAAGAGATGATACTCGACATTCATCGCGAGGGAAAGGAGTTTGCCCTGAAAGTGGCCGTGCTCGAACGGCCAAAGGATCCCGACCGGATTCTCTCTCTCGTCCAGGGCGACGGCAACTCCATTCCTAGACTCGGGATTTTGGCGGTAGATCTGGACGAGCGCGTCACGCCGTTACTACCCACATTGAGAAAGCTATCCGGAGTGGTAGTAGCGGGCATCACCTCGCGGCAGCCCGGGCAGGACGATTCGCTGCATCCTGGCGATGTCATCTATTCGATCAATGGCGAAGTCGTGCGCAGTCTGGCGGAGCTGAAAACCGCTTCTGCGGCCCTGCGCCAAGGCCAAATCCTGGCTCTTTACGTCGAGCGGCTCGGGCAGCTTCAATATCTGGTACTCGAAGCGGAATAGCCGTTCCAGTTCAATCGCCGCTTCTTGATGAAAAAAATATTTTGCTTGCGGGATTGAAGCATTAGCTCCAAGCCGCTTCCACCATCTTCTTCATCACCACAAAATCCTCCGCTGTCGCCTTCAACTCATCTGCCGTCTCATATTCCACATGCAGCG
>JBKJSR010000732.1:0-5747 GCA_046594355.1 Bryobacter sp. | reverse complement strand
CTCCCGCGTAACTTCTGTTTCTCCAATCCAGAATGCTGTCGAGGTCTGCAATTCCCTGCCCGGCAAAGCTCTTTCCTGGCGCATGCGCCGGATTGCAATGATCGAGCGTCCTCGCGGAATATAAACGTAAGGCAGACTGTCTTTGGAACTCGCCCGCTTCTCCCCAAAAGTCGGCAACTCTTCCCGTGGCACTGTTGCGACAGGCAGAGCAACAGGCACGGGTACGGGCAGTTCCATCGTTCAAACACGCTGCTGCGCCCACCCAACAAGCCGAAAATTAGACAGAGCAAGGCAACGCGCATCAAAAATATTCTACATCTGTCTCTGGACGCAAAAAAGGGACAGCCGGAGCCGCCCCTAATTCTTCGATCTTTGTAAATCGCTTAGGAGACGTGCCCTTCGACCATCTTCACGAGGTCGCTCTTCGAGACGCCACCCACGCGCTGCTCCACCACTTGGCCGCCCTTGAAGAGCAACAATGTAGGAATCCCGCGCACGTTATAACGTGCAGATATTGCCTGATTGTCATCCACATTCAGCTTGCCAACCTTCAGCTTCCCGGAATACTCATCCGCGAAAGCGTCTACGGTAGGGGCGATCATGCGGCAAGGGCCACACCATTCTGCCCAAAAATCAACCAAGACCGGTGTCTCCGACTGCAACACGTCCGTGTCCCAAGCCGAATCTGTAAATGTAAGTGTATTTGCGCCAGCCATTTTCAATCTCCATCCCTTTTGATGCGAATCTTGAGAGAAAGTCGCAAAGACTGTTCTGTCTCTAACGATCCAGCAGTTCTTTGTATAGACTTGAATATCTGCGGGCAGTCTGTGCCCAGGAATAATCTTTTTCCATGGCCGTTTTCTGCATCTTCCGGAAGCGCGGTGGATCGGCGTAAACCGCCAGCGCCTGGCGCAGACACTCGGCCAAGTCCCAGCTTTCAAAACGCCAGAACTTGAATCCCGTCTCTGCATCAATCGTATCATCCAGCCCCCCCGTGGCGCGAACGACAGGCAGCGTCCCATACCGCAAACTGTACATTTGGTTTAGTCCGCACGGCTCATAGCGCGACGGCATCAAAAACAGATCCGCGCCGGCCTCGATCCGGTGCGCCATCGCGTGATTGAATCCATGCCAGAAAATCATCCGGTCTGGATACTTCGCCGCAAAGCCCGCAAACAGATCTTCCGTCTCCTTCTCACCCGACCCCAAGACCACCAGTGTCACATCCCGCCAGCCCAGCATCTCATCGAGCACCGTGCCGACGAGATCAAAACCCTTCTGATACGCCAAGCGCGAAACAATTCCGATCAGGGGCCTCGAGATGCGCTTTCCGATCCCAAATTCATCGAGCAGCGCCTGCTTGCAAACCGCCTTCCCCGCCATGTCCTCCACTGAATAATTCGCCGCCAGATGCGGATCCGCTTCCGGGCTCCACTCGTCGTAATCGCAACCGTTCAACAGCCCGCGCAATACCCCGCGCCGCGACCGCAACAATCCCTCCATGCCAAACCCGAATTCCGGCGTCTGTATCTCTTCCGCATAACGCACGCTCACCGTCGTCAATGCATCGGCAAACACGATTCCCGATTTCAGCAAACTCGCCACCCCATTGAACTCAAGCAGATCGCTGCGAAAAAAACGATCTTCGATTCCCGCCTCCCAAAGCCGCGCCCTCGGCATCAATCCCTGATAGCCGAGATTGTGAATCGTAAAGACCGTCCTGGCATTGTAAAAGGCCGGATCTCCGGTCACAAAGTTCTTCAAAAAGAGCGGCAGCAAACCCGCCTGCCAGTCATGGCAATGGAAAATCTGCGTCGGAAACAAATACCGCGCCACCCCCAGCGCCGCGCTGCACAACAGGGCGAAGCGAATGTGATTGTCCCCAAAATCCCCGTAGCGGTCCCCATAAAATCCATCCCGCCCATACAAACCTGGATGGTCTACAAAGAAAAACTGCGTGCCGCGAAACACTTTCTTATAGATGTCGCATTCGTAGTGCCCGCCCCCCAGATAAACCCGCAAACCCGAGTAAACCTTCTCGCCACTGGATACGTCTATCGCACCATAGCGGGGCAAAACCACCGCGCACTCGTCGCCAATTGCATTCAGTTCGGGCGGCAGTGCCCCTAAAACATCCGCCAGGCCGCCCGTCTTCGCAAACGGAGCGGCTTCGCTCGAAATCATGAGTACACGCGACATAGCTTTGTACATTCTGTCAGAGAGGTAGACTGGGAATTTGAGACGTCTCGCACTTTTTCTTATTTTTCTCGTCGTGCCTGCTATCGGCCAGCAGTCTACGCTCGAAGTCGACCCCAATCTTTTCGTCGTCATGGCCGCGATCAATGCCGTCGGCTACGACGCCGATCTCGCCAGCAACGCAAACTCGCCCGTGCGCGCTCAAATCCGTCAATGGGTTGCGCAGACCAAGCCTGCGGTCCTCGAGCAATTGAAAGCGTTCTACGAAGCCCATCGCAAGACGGATCCCGCACGCAACCTCAGCCAGTTCATCAGCTTCGCTCTTTGCATCGAAAAATACGACGCTGCCGATGGCCCGGACTTCCGTTATCGCCTCCGGCTATCGGAACTCCCACCCGACGTTCAGGAACTCGACGGCTTTGAAAAACTCATCACCCGCTTCTATCGCGAAACCAGACTCGCCGACCTGATCGCCCGCAATGAGGCCCTGCTCAATCAATCGATCGCGCCCTACCACGGGCCGGTCACAAACGCCCTCCAGCAAATTGACGGCTACCTGCGCAATCCCCGCGCCAACGGCGTCAAGGGCAACTTCCATGTCTTTCTCGATGTGCTCGCCGCGCCCAACCAGATCCACATGCGCAGCTACGCCAACGATCTTTTCATTGTCCTCACCTCGTCCCCCGAGCCGCAAATCGATTACATCAAGAGCGCCTATATGCACTTTCAGATCGACCCGATCGCCATGCGCCACATCAAGGACATCGAAGCAAAAGGCAGTCTCATCGACTTTGCGCTCGGTGCGCCAGCCCTCGACCCTCAATACAAAAAAGACTTCGCCCTCCTCACCGTCGCGAGTCTGGTTCGCGCTGTCGACGCCCGCATGTTGCCTGCCGGTAAACGCGCCGCCGCCATCGACGCCGCCCTCAAAGAAGGCTTCATCCTCACCCCCTACTTCGCCGAATCCCTCGCCGATTACGAGAAGCAGGAACAGTCGATGCGCTTCTATCTCCCTATCATGGTCAAAGGCATCGACGCCAAAAAAGAAACCGACCGGCTCGACGCCGTCACTTTCAATTCCACTCCCCGCGAACGCCGCGCCAAGCTCGCCCCGCAGCCTGTCTTTGAAGTGAGCCCCGCCGAAAAAACGCTAGAGATCGCCGAAGAATTCTACGGCAAAAAAGACTACAAAAAGGCCAGCGAACTCTTCCGCCTCGCTCTCGAACAAACCAACGCGCGTCCCATCAAGGGCCGTGCCTACTATGGCCTCGCCCGCCTGGCCGCCCTGAATCGCGACCCCCAACTTGCCGTCGATCTCTTCGAAAAAACCATCACCGAGGGAGCGGAACCACAAGTCTCTGCCTGGGCCCATGTCTTCGCCGGCCGACTCCTCGACCTCGCCCAGGACAACGACGCCGCAAAGAAACATTTTGAGACCGCACTGGCCACTGTTGGAGCCTCACCTGCCGCAAAAAAAGCCGCCGATGATGGCCTCCGCGGAATCCGCCCCACCCAGCCTTGATAAAGTAGGAGAGAAATATGCGACTTACCAAAATGATCGCAAGCGCATTCCTGATCTCGGGAGTACTGCTAGCACAGACGGCTGACACCAAACAGCCAAAACTTAAGAGTGAAATAGAACAGAAGGCCGTCATGGCCATCTTTAACGCCGCCGACCCCGCCGCGCGGATGACAGCCACCGATGAGCTTCTCGCCAAATTCGCCGATACCGAATTTAAGAACACCGCCCTCTTCATCGCCACGGCCTCCGCCGAAGAAGTCGGCAATTGGGAGAAGACCGTCATCTATGGGGAACGCAACCTCGAAGCCGACCCCAAGGCCTACGGCACCATGCTCATCCTCGCCCGTGGTTATGCCAGCAAGACCCGCGAATTCGACCTGGACAAAGAAGATAAGCTCGTGAAAGCCGATAATCTGGCCAAGTCCGCACTCGAACTCCTCAAGACTGCACCCAAGATCCGCCCCGACATTCAGGACGATCAATGGGAAGCCCAACGCAAGACCTGGATCTCTGAAGCTCATGAGGCACTCGGCCTTGCCGCATCCGTCCGCAAGAAGTTTCCCGACGCCATTGCCCACTACAAGCTCGGTATCGAGAGCCTACCCGGCAATCCCAACCTGATGACCCGCATCGCCACCGCTCAGCTCGAGAACAAGCAGTACGACGATGCCATCGCCAGTGCCGATAAAGTTCTTGCCCTCACCGGACTCAATCCCCAAATCGAAAGCATTGTCAAGAACATCAAGACGCGAGCTACTCAAGCCAAGACCGGCAAGTAGCCAACCCCTCTGGATGCCAGCAATTCAAGAAGAGCCAATCCGCGAATCACCCAGCCAGATACCCCCCCAAGTAATTCTGCTCGAAACCAGCATCGGTTACGAGTTTGCCGATAAGCGTTTGGCTCTTCGCGCCCTTTCTCACCGCAGTCTCAATAGCGAACGGCGTCAGGGCCGTGAGGAAATGGCCGAGCACAACGAACAGCTCGAATTCCTGGGGGATTCCGTTCTCGGCCTCCTCGTCAGCGAATTCCTCTTTCGCGCCCATCCCGAACTCCCCGAGGGTCAGCTCAGCATTCATAAAGCCCGCATCGTCAGCGCAGCTCATCTGGTCGAGGTAGCTAAATCCATCGATCTCGGCGAATGCCTCCTCCTCGGTCGCGGTGAAGAGCTCAGCGGCGGCCGCCAAAAACGCGCTCTTCTTGCCGACACACTCGAAGCGGTTCTTGCGGCGGTCTTTATCGATGGAGGGCTCGAAGCGGCGAGAGGAATGGTGCATCGAGTAGTTCTATCGATCGATACGCCCCTCGATCTCGACTCCGAACTTCGCAACTTCAAAGCTTTACTTCAGGAGCTTGCGCAATCCAAAGGCATGCCCCAACCCATCTACATCATGGTGGCAACCGAAGGCCCCGAACACGCTAAGACTTTTACGATTGAGGCGCAAGTCGGCACCGAGTGGCGGGAGCAAGGCAGCGGAGTCACCAAAAAATCCGCTGGCCAAATGGCCGCCCGCAACTTGTACCGCCGCATGTCCGCACCGGCCTAATCAGGCCTGTACTTAAACTACTTCCGCCCCGGCTGCGTCTTCGCTCCAAACGCATTCAGAAACACCACATCCACGCGCCGGTTTTTCTGTCGGCCCTCTGCGTTATCATTGCCCGCTACCGGCACATTCTCCGCATATCCGGAAACGGACATTCGTTCCCACGGCACTTCAAACTGTTCTGCCATCACCTTCAGCATCGCAATGGCCCGCGCCGCCGAAAGATCCCAGTTCGACCGGAATCGCTCATTGCGGATCGGAATGGAATCCGTATGCCCCTCCAGCAAAATCTTGTTCGGCAGCCGCAACGCACTCGCGGCGATCTTACCGATAATCGCAAACGCCCCCGGCTGAACGCTATCCCCGGCAGGCGGAAAAAACGCGGCTTCCTTCAAACTCACTACCAACCCCCGCGGCTCCATATTGATCGCTACTTTGCCGTCTGCAATTTCCTTCGAAAGCGCATTCGTCAGCGACTCGAGCGATG
>JBKJSR010000600.1:0-2679 GCA_046594355.1 Bryobacter sp. | reverse complement strand
GATGGGCATCATGGCGAGTCCGATGAGCGGCATCCAGCGGAAATAGGGCTGCACGGCGGGGGGCAGGATGGAACGAATGCGGGCAAAGGCAGCGAGGGCGAGAGTTGCAGTGAGCAGATATTGAGCCCAGTATTGCCAGGGCCAGAGCGAGATCCAGTTGTAGGCGGCGCGGGACTGGAGTATCTCGCGATGTACCGGATCGATGAGGCTGAAGAAGGGTTGGGCCTGGACGGTGCCAGGCTGGTAGTGCGCGAAGGTAAGCAGGAGGATTGCTGCGCCGGCGACTGTGGAGAGAGTGCGCCAATCGCGAAGTATAAGGGCAATGAGAAGCACGGGCCAGACGGCGGGCGCATGGTAGAGGAAGGCAATTGCAATCAAGACTGCGCTCGCGTTGCGATGGCCGGCGGCGAGTGCGCCGAGCGATGCGACAACCAGCGGGACGGCGAATCCGCGCGGGACAGGTTCGAACTCCGTTGTGATGATGGCGGGGCCGTAGACGAAAGCACCCAGCCAGAGGAGTGTACTTGTCAGGACGCTTGCTCCCAGAGGCAGGCCACACGCGCGGGCCAGCCAGAAGGCACCCCAGTAACCCAACCAGCGGAACACGAATTGCTGTCCGAAGAGCACTTGTTCGAAGCTGAAGCCGAGCGTGCGGTTCAGTGCGAGACTGACTTCGTCGTAGATGGTGTAGCTGAGGTGCGAGCCGGAGAGAATGAGGTCGCTATTAAGGAGCCGCGAATCGCGGAGGTGTTCAAAGAGCGGGATGTAGATTTGCGTGTCGCTCAGCAGAAAGCTGTGACCGGGGAATACGAGCAAGCCAAGGGCGGTGAGTGCGGCGAAGACCGCGCCCAGGGCAAGACACTGCCGCCACTTCATTTCTCGGGAGTCTTTTCGAACTGGGTCTTGGCCCAGACGCGTTTGGGGTTGAGTTCGAGTGCTTTGGCCAGCGACTTGCGTGCCTCGGTGTTTTTGCCGGCCTTGCGGAGTGCGATGCCCTTCCAGAGGTGGGCTTCGGCCAATTTGGCGTTGATCGACAGGGCTTTATCGAAATCCTCAATGGCTTTTTCAACACCGCCGCCGAAGGAGGGTGGCAAGTAGTAGTTGCCGACTCCACGAGACAGGTAGTTTTCGGCAGATTTTGGATTCAATTCGATGGCTCGCGAAACTTCGTCCATGGCACAGCGCCCGTATTTGAGGCCGGCGAGCACGTTGGCGGGAATGATTTGGCCGCAGAGAGTGCCGAGGATGCGGTGGTATTCAGAGTTGCTGTCCTGGGCGGCAACCGCTTTGCGGGCAGGGCCGATGCCGCTTTCCGCAGCGGCGGCGCTGGCTCGTTTGTCACCCTTCTCCATGGCGATCTCGGCCTGATAGCTTTGGGCAAGGGCGAGTTCATAGTTGGCTTTGGCCTCGCTACCGGTTTTGGCGGCGCTGGCGTTGAGCTTTACGATCTGCGCGGTGATCCATGCCGAGTCCTGACGATCACGGGCATCTTCGAGTAAACCGGCGCTGAGGGAGGCGAAAAGCAGAATCCAAATCATTATCTAAATTATATCCGGCTCGCCACCGATAGATGGGTGAATGGAATCTCTATCAATTTCTGAGATGATAATGGTAGTAGAAACGGACTCTCCCCGCGTCTGTCCTTCACAGGAATAAATACAATGAAAACGAACTTTTTTGCACAGGCTATTGCCTTGTCCATCGCTCTGTTAGCGCCCATCGCTTCTCAAGTTGTGTTTGCACAGCCGGCGAGCGTACAACTTAACCCCGTCCCGTCGCGGATTTTGGGCCACCCCAAAAAGGAACTGATTACGACCGCGCCGAATTTTGTAGAGGGCCGGGAGTTGACGACGCCGCAGGGCATTGCGCTCGACACCTCTTCTTCGCCGCCCATTCTGTATGTGGCCGACTCGGGCAACAATCGGGTTTTGGCTTGGAAGAATCCCGTCAATGCAGCCAATGGTGCTCCGGCGGATCTGATCATCGGCCAGCGGGATCGCTTCTCAAGCAGCGCCAACGGACCGGGCACCACTTTTACGACGGGCCTGAACCAGCCCACCGGATTGACCGTGGATCCGCAAGGAAACCTGTATGTCGTCGATTCCAATAACAACCGGATATTGCGCTACCCAAAGCCCTTTGATCAGCCGGTCGATCAATTGCTCGAAATCGATGTGATGCTGGGGCAGGAAACCTTTGGCAGCGCTACCGGTGGCACGAACGGACGGCAACCGAATCGCGGGCGGGCCGCGCCAACTGCGGGCACTGTCTTCTTTAGCGATTTGGGCTCCAATGTATTTCGGATTCGCCTTGCGTTTGATGCATCTGGAAATTTGTGGGTGGCGGATTCCGGGAACCACCGGGTAATCCGTTATCCGGCTCGGGTTCTTACGCCAGGTTCCTTTGGTCCAGACGGCGATGTGGTGCTGGGGCAGTTGAATACGATCTCGAATACGCAGAATGCCGATGCGCGCGACAAGTCGACACTGGTTGTGCCTTCTGGGCTTGCGTTTGCAGCGGACGGAAGGCTTTATGTGTCGGATGGACGCGGGCGAGTGCTGGTATTCCGCAATCCGGGCACCACGGGGCAAGCTGCGGAACGGATTCTGGGAATCGCGATTCAGGTACAGGGACAGCCGGCATTGCCGCCGGTCAACGATCAGGCGCTTGGGTCCCCGG
>JBKJSR010000488.1:0-4380 GCA_046594355.1 Bryobacter sp. | reverse complement strand
GCTCAAGTCCATATGTAATCTCCGCCGGAACCAGATCGAGATCCACGCCGCCACACTGCTGAAAGTAGGTGAACTGCGTGATCTCCATTCCGTCCAGCATCACCTGCCAGCCAATCCCCCACGCCCCCAGCGTTGGCGACTCCCAGTTGTCTTCTTCAAACTTGATGTCGTGCTTCTTTAGATCGATCCCGATCGCCTCCAGCGAACCCAGGTATTGCTCGATCACATCTTCGGGCGTCGGCTTCAGGATCACCTGCAACTGAGAGTGCTTGTAAAGCCGGTTCGGATTTTCGCCATAACGGCCATCCGCCGGGCGTCGGCTCGGCTGCACATAAGCCACGCGATATTCGTTGGGTCCCAGCACCCGCAAGAAAGTTTCCGGGCACATCGTCCCGGCCCCAACTTCAACATCATAGGGCTCGGTGATAATGCAGCCCCGCTCGGCCCAATACTGCTTGAGCCGGAAAATCATTTCCTGATAAGTCGTCATGTCGATTCCTCCAGCATGGGCGGCACTAGCAGCCGCCGCTCAATATGAGCTTCAATCAGCCGCACCAGCGCCCCCCGCAAATCCTTCGCGGTTTCCTGCTTCCATTCCCGCTCCGGCATTTGCTCTACGCTCGTCTTCAAAATCTCGCCCAGTATCCCAGTCGATTCCGCGCTCAAAACAAGCTCCGGCAAGAGTCCGCTCAGCCTTACCGCCCAAACTTCAAAATAGGTCAGCGCCTGCCACAAGCCGTCCTCCCCGCGAGCCCGCAGAAACTCCAGCACTCGCCCCATGAGCCGGAAATACTTTTCGTTCACTTCCCCCATGGGCAACATCTGTTCACTGATTTCCGCCATTACGTCGAGCGCCAATCCGGTCGAATACACGCGGCTCAACTCAAACTGCGAATGTTGTAAATCGCAGTGCTCGATTCGAACCAGATCCCGGTTCTCACGCGCCGTATAGTGAATTTGCACTTGGCTTAATCGTTCGAAAGAACTCCCAAAGCCACCCTTGGGTTTCCTCGCCCGATTGGCCACACCTCGCAATTTCCCTTGGTCTCGCGTGAAGAAGCTGACGATCAAGTCGGCTTCCTTGAGGGGAAAAGTCCGAAGCACAATCGCTTCGCTGGCAGTCAATCTACTAGGCTAACAAAAAGCAAACGGCGCGACCCTTGAAGGGGTCGCTCCGCAAACTCAATCGTCTCCAGATTCTTTTTAGAAGAAGAAGTGGAAGCCCAAACGCAGATTGCGTGGGGACTGGAATGCACTGGCTCTGCCAAACTGCGGATCCACACGAATCTCCTGCGACTTCATCAAGGCCAAATAATTGCTATAGCCCTTGAAGATGTTGGCGGTGTTTTCGTATTGAATCGAGCCGTCGTTTTCATGCGTAAAATGCGTGTTCTTGTTTGTTACTGCGTTGTTGTTGAACAGGTTTGAAACATTCAGTTCAAAACGGAAGTACTTCGTTTCGCTACCCTTGAGTTTTACATCGTGCGAGAGCAGGAAGTCGCTCTGGAAGAACACGGATGTCCTGCCGAGGTCTCCTCGACCGTTCGGATAAACCGGCACATTGCCAAGTTCCAATTCTGTCGTTAGCGGGGTACCGCTGAACAGATTGATTACTGGTGCAAGGTGAGTCGTTCCACCCAGCCACTTGCGGTCATAGCTGGTGAACACCTTGAACGTGTGTGGGCGATCGGTGGCCAGGCGGCCTTCAACTACTTTGCCCTTCTGGTCATACGACATCCAGGCTTCGTCAAAGTAGCGATTCACATTCGGACTGGTGCGGCCGTTTTCGTCGGAACTCGCCAAGCCTGAGTAATTGCCGTAAAGGCGGCTGACTGTGTAGCTGGCATTCTAATACACTTGTGCGAAGCGGCGGCTCACCGACAATTCCACCGCGTCATAAACGCGCTTAGCGCGCGGAGTGACGTTGGCAGGATAGCCGGCGGGAAATTTCTTTGCGTCGATAGTGTATCCAAAACCTGGATTTGCAATGTAGTATTGCTCTCCCTGTGGCGTCAGAATTCCAACGTCTTCGATCGTACGGTCCAGCGCCTTATGCGTGTAGCGTGAACGAAACAGATAGTTCCCGGCAAACATCTTCTCAAAGCCAAAGTCGAACGAGTGGCTCTTCATCGGCTTAAGATCAGGGTCGATCAGATTGTTGGTCGGATCGTTGGAGGGGATACGGTTATCCACCACTTCAATGAGCCGGCCAGGGAAGGTTCCAGCATTGCCCACAGAACCCGGAGTCACTTTGATATCCCTGATGTTTGTCGTCGTCAGCGTATAGAAGTAGTCTTTCCATTTGTCGCCGCCAAAGCTGCCGCGGGGCAGTTCGTACTTGAACAAGTCGAAATAAACGCTATAGCTGCCGAAGAATTTCAGCTTGCCTTCGCCGCTGGGATCGTAGGAGAAACCTACGCGCGGAGCGAATTTGTCGGCCCAGCCGAAGTTGATGGCCCGGCTCTGAATGCCGCTATCCGTGCGGTAACTGGGGATGTATTCATTCTCGGTACGAATGCCAAGGTTTAAAGTCAGCTTCCTGTTCACACGCCAACTGTCGTTGAAGAACAGTCCCATGTTGCGTCCGCTCACGTCTCCTTGCGTTGCAAAAGAACGATTGATGTAGTAGCCATAAGGTCCGCGTGCACCACGCTCGGGAGTTGTCAGTGCGTTGCGGACCTGGTTCCAGAAAACGAAGATATACCCATCCGCCCATGCTCCGGCGATCGGAGAATTGCTCATCTTGTTGTAGGTCCAGCCAAACTTGATGTTGTGCTGGCCGCCTTTGCTCAATAACCAGCTACCCATCACATTTACGTTGTCTCTCTTGTAGATGTCTTTCACTGTCTGGCGGTTGTCTGGAGTAAAATTCCCTGCTGCACCCAGAAGGTCCGCAGGAATTTCATTCGTGAAAGGCAAACTCCTGTTGGAATTCTGATACCGGTACCGGGTACCGCGCGGAATCCCGTAATCGGAGTAATTTTTGTACTGATACCCACCGAATACAGAGAACAACAGGCTGCTGGACGCAATGTAGTCCGCTTGATAGTTGTAGCTTGTCAAGGGCGCACGGCTGCCACGTTGCGAGAACGGGGTAGCGAAAGAATCGGTTCCCTGCTGGCTCGGCAACAGTCCTTGGATCCGGTAGGGGTTGTATTGATAACCAAAGAATGCCCGCAACTTCGAGAACACCTGATAGTCAATCTTGCTCAATGTGAAATCCTGGCGATCCTTCCGTTCATACACACCCTGTTGACCGCTTAGGAATTTCACGTTGCGCTGGTACTTGTCGAATTGGGGATATGCGCTTAGGAAATACCACAGACGATTTTTGAGAATTGGCCCGCCGATTCGGAAGCCCGGGTTCAGGCCTCGTAATCCGTCGCGTGTATTTGCAAAGTAATCGCCGATATCGTCGTTGTTAGGGTTTAAGCGCAACGACTGCCGCGGGCCGGCATTCAACACGTCCGATGTCAGATAGAGAGAGACCTGGCCATGAATCTGGTTTGAACCGCTGCGAGTTGTTGCCGATACCACACCACCAACCGCTCCACCAAACTGAGCGTCAATGCCGGAACTCTTCAATTGCGTCTCCGCAATCCATTCGATCGGCACTCTGTTTTGACGGTCCAAAACTCCGGTCTGGATGTTGGTCACTTCAAGACCATCAATTACGTAAACGTTTTCGGAACCGCTGGCACCATCTACCGAATAGCCACCGCCCTTGGTTTCGAGACGGGTTCCCGGTGCCATCGCCAGCAAGGAATCGAAGCTCCGGCCTTTGGGCAATTTGTCGTAGATATCGGAATTGATATTCGTCGTGACGACGTTGGTTTGCGTATCAATCTGGATCGAATCCGCATTCACCGAAACGCTTTCGCTCACTTGGCCCAATTCCATCTTCGTGTTCAAAGACGTTACTCGACCGATCGAAACACTGAGGTTGTTGGCCACATATTTCGAGAAGCCTTTAGCGGTGACGCTCAAGCTATAAATGCCCGGAGGCACTGCGCCAATCCAATAAGCACCACTCGTATTTGTGAGCAACGTCCTGTCAAAGGCTGCGCCTTTCAGTTCGACCGACGCTCCTGCAATTGCTGCTCCGGAACCATCCACTACATTGCCTTCCACCGTGCCAACACGTTCTTGCGCGTTGAGCAGCGAGACGAAAAGCACAAAAAACGAAAGCGGATAGTAGCCCGCCTTGCGCATGAACATGCGCAAACTTTCATTTAGATTCATAGTTTCCTTTCCCTTACGACTTCCAACGTCGTTCCTTTTGTCCACTGATAAGTGGAATTTTGATCGGATATTAACACATTGGCATGCCATAAGCCTGAGCAATGCAAGACGGAGGCCAAGTCTTATTTGTTAATATGT
>JBKJSR010000262.1:0-6607 GCA_046594355.1 Bryobacter sp. | reverse complement strand
AGCGAAACATCCGCTGCAACCGATTGTCAGATCGCCCTCACTGACGCACATAGCGCAAGTGCGTGGCGGCTGGACCATCAAGAACCCTATCAATGCGAAACTGCGGCCCGGGCTCGCGTAGGTTTTCGAAGAGACGCCGCCCGCTGCCGAACAACACGGGTGCCAAGGCGATTTCCAGCTCGTCGACGACACCCAGGTTCAGGTACTGCTGGATCAGATCCGCTCCCCCCGCGATACGAATATCACGACTGCCTGCGGATTCTCGAGCCAGCTCAAGGGCACGCTCCGGCCCGTCATTGATGAAGTAAAAGGTCGTCCCACCGGGGCGAACCCAGGGTTCCCGCTTCTCATTAGTAAGAACGTATACCGGAGTGTGAAACGGAGCCTCCTCTGGCCACGCGACCTCGCCTTGGTCGAACATTCGCTTGCCCATGATGTTCGCGCCGATGCGCTCCACGGTGTTCCGGACCAGGTCATTGACCGGGCCGGTCTCTCCCTCTGGGCCGAGCTTGAGGAGGTGCTCGCGGAAGTACCGTTGATTGAAGATCCAGCCCATCATCGCACCCCACTTGGCGCCCCAGTTCTTGTACTCAGGGTTGACCATGGTCATTCCTTCTGGCGCCATGTAGCCATCGAGGCTGAGTCCAATGTTGACGAATATTTTGCTCATTGTATTTCTCTCAAGCTTTCATGTTGTATGTAGCATCTAGCCGAAGATCGCAAAGGATGATCGACATGCTTAAATTTTCGACTGAACTGGACCGTTGGGCCCTCACTAACTCCTCGCAACAATGACGGGCAATAATTACTGATTTACGCTCGTTGAGGGTGTTGCGGCTAGTGCAACGCTTTCCCGAATCGGCCGTATCGGACGCACTTCGATGCTGCCCACTCGCGCTGGCGGAATTTTCGCGGCGATCTGGATAGCCTCATTCAGGTCGTGTGCCTCAATCAGATAAAAACCCGCCAGTTGTTCCTTGGTTTCGGCGAAAGGCCCGTCGGTGATTGAGACCTTACCGTTGCGCACCCGCACGGTGGTAGCCGTCTGCACCGATTCGAGTGCTTCCGACGCGAGGCAATGACCGCTCTGACGAATGGCTCCGTCATACGCAACGCAATCTTCGTCGGGTAATTCATCCAGCCGTGTTTCGTCGAGATACACTAGGCATAAATAGTTCATAGCGAACTCCTAAAGTGAACGACCGTCATAGAGCTGCACCGGAACGCTGAACAACGAGCCTTCATGCTGGCATATCGAATTGCACGCCATCGCGCCGTCGAATTCGCCTTCGACTTCAAACGCAATCCTGCCGCAGTGGTAGCTTCGCCTGGTAGATGGAAGCTCTCCTTTACTTAGCGCTGTGAAGCCACGCTGCATTTCTTCGGCTGCTCGTGACGCTCAGGTTTTGCTCGTGCAGTTAAACATCCAGCATATACCGAACTGGTCTGCGCAACTGCCGAAATAATCTCCCCAGAACATTTCCTGCAATGGCATTTCGACCTTGCCGCCAGTGGACAGCGCCTGAAACAAACGGTCTGTTTCAGATCGCGTATCGGGCTCCAAATTGATGTACACGTTGTTGCCCGGAGTCACGGTAAAACCCATCGACTCTGGTGCATCAGTGCCCATCAAGACATGGCCACCCAGTATCGGCAGTGCAACATGCATGACCAGATTTTTGTCGGCGTTACCGAGCGTCTGACCGTCGCAGGCAGGCGCGTCGCCGAATCGCGTGATCGGGTGTAAAAGCTCGGTTTTAAAAACCGATTTATAGAATTGAAATGCCGCTTCGGTTGTGCGCGGGAAATTCAAATATGTGCTGACGCGTGCCATGATGTACTCCTTGGATCGTGAGTTGATCTGAAGTATTTACGCTTGGGTGTACGCTGCCGTGATCGCGGCGATGTCGATTTTTTTCATCTGCATCATAGCATCAAACGCACGCTTGGCTGCAACGCGATCGGGGCCGGTAATGGCTTTCGTAAGGACGATAGGGGTTATCTGCCAGGACAATCCCCATTTGTCCTTGCACCAGCCGCACTCGCTCTCCTCGCCGCCATTGCCGACGATTGCATCCCAATAGCGGTCTGTTTCGGCTTGGTCGACGGTGGCAACCTGGAATGAAAATGCCTCGTTGTGAGTAAACGCGGGCCCGCCGTTGAGCCCGAGGCAGGGAATACCCATCACGGTGAACTCAACAGTCAGAACATCGCCCTGCTTGCCGGATGGAAAATCCCCCGGTGCGCGATGGACTGCACCCACTGATGAATCGGGGAATGTGTTTGCATAAAAACGCGCCGCCCCTTCAGCGTCGCCATTGTACCAAAGGCAAATCGTATTCTTTGTTGGTGTCGTCATGTTATATCTCCTTACGGGGCTAGGGAGCCAGCATGGGTGCCGCTCTACTCATTAGTCGAGTTACCAAACGCTAATTCGACAATGACCGGATTATTTTTTAAGTGGGTTGTCAGAGTGCCGATCCACACCCTCTTGACAAACACCTATCCTGTTGGCTATGGTTTCGATCCATAGCCAACGAGTTATGTTTTCCGATGCCGAATGCCCACGACGTGCTCTTCAGAACGCTTGCCGATCCGACTCGGCGGGCTCTCTTCGAACGACTGTGCCACGAAGGAGAGAAGACGGTCGGCAATTTGACGGCGGGGGCTGGAGTCTCACAACCGGCCGTCTCAAAGCATCTTGGCGTCTTGAAACAGGCCGGATTGGTGTGCGACCGCCATGAAGGTCGACAGACGCACTATAGCGCTCAGCTCGGCGCCTTGGCCCCGCTGATCGACTGGACAAGCCAAATGGCCGGCTTCTGGGAAGGCCGATTCGACCAACTCGAAGATCTACTCAAAAGGATGGACCAATGAGCAATCCGGCGACTCAAACGCTTTCCGTCATTGTCGAACGAGAAGTCCCTTTTTCGCCTGAAAAGATCTGGCGCGCGCTCACCCAACCACACCTGATCGAGGAGTGGTTGATGAAAAACGACTTCATGCCTGTCGCGCATCACCGTTTCAATCTTCGCGCAGACTGGGGTGTTGTCGACTGTCAGGTCTTGGCAGTCGAGCCGAACAAAACGCTGTCTTACACATGGGCGGCCTATGGCCTCGAGAGTGTCGTCACTTGGACGCTCACCCCTACGAGCAGGGGAACCCACCTGCGCATGGAGCAGTTGGGCTTCCGGGCGGATCAGCAGCAGGCCTACCAAGGCGCCAAGGGCGGGTGGCAGCAGTTCTTTGCAAACCTGGAGCAGGTCTTGGCGCGGATAGATTGAAGTCTGCCGGCACAATTCAACCTATACCCTGGAGTGAATGTAATGGCCAAACGGACGCCCAACACGTCGACGAAGATCGTAAAAAAGGCCGCCGCCAAGGTGGTTGCTGCAAATGCGACCATGTCGCTAAAGACGGCGCCGAAGTCGCAGTCCCGCAAGGTTGCAAAGCCGGCTCTCCTCGCAGGCGGCAACCCCCAGATCGCGAAGGGCGACGGCGACGCTCCCGTGCAGGCCTACATCGCGGCCATGCCGGGCTGGAAACGCGACGTCGGGCGCCGCCTCGCCGCGCTCATCGCGCGCACCGTCCCTGGCGTGCGCCAGGCAGTCAAATGGAACTCGCCCTTCTATGGCATCGAGGGCCAAGGCTGGTTCCTCAACTTCCATTGCTTCACGAAGTACGTCAAAGTAACCTTCTTCCGCGGCACGTCGCTGCGTCCTGCCCCTCCCGGCGAGTCCAAGCAGAAGGAAGTGCGCTACCTCGACATCCATGAGGACGACCAGCTCGACGAAGTTCTCGTGGCGAGTTGGATCAGGCAGGCATCGGAGCTGCCGGGTTGGGTCCCGTAATGTCGAGCGACAATTACATGAAGAGGAGCGGCTAAATGGAAGGAAAAGGCGAAGACTCTCCCTCCCGGTTGATCGATGCGAACATCGCGGCGCTGGGCGACTGGCGGGGCGAGATGCTCGCTCGGGTTCGAAGTCTCATCAAGAAGGCCGACCCCGAAGTGGTCGAGGAGTTGAAATGGAGAAAGCCGTCGAACTCCATGTCAGGAGTTCCGGTGTGGGAGCATGCCGGCATCATCTGCACCGGTGAGACGTACAAAAATGTCGTGAAGATGACCTTCGCCAAGGGCGCCTCGTTGGAGGATCCTTCAGGCCTCTTCAACTCTAGCCTGGAAGGCAACACCAGGCGTGCCATCGATTTCCATGAGGGTGACAAGATTGATGAAAAGGCGTTGAAGGCACTCATTTGCGCCGCCGTGGCACTGAACACGTCGGCCCGAGCCGCTCGCCCCGTCCGCTCTCAGAAGAAACCAAAGGGCGCTTGGGGAGCATCGTGAAACCGGCTGAATGTCCTGCTCTCCGAGGCCCTGATTCGAGGGGGTCTCAAGTGGCTCCATTAGCCCGATCATCCATGGCTCCATGGTGGCGATCATCCACACGCGACCAGGGCTGGTTCCTCGCGGTCGCCTACTTCAAGGCCCGTCGAAAAGGAGATTCGCAGAATGAAGGCGATTCGTTTGTACCGGCACCCTGAGTGTGAGCGCTGTGCCGGCTATGCACGCATGCACCATCGGTTTGATTGGTTGGGTCGTTTCGAAGATACCACCGAAACACCTCCTACCGGGCCATTGCGTGTCGGCAAAATCGCGGTTCAAGATTTGCGTACAGGCTCTCGCGCTTTGCAATGCAGCCCCCCAATCCTTCGTTACAGCGGACCACAACTAGCAGTTCCTGATATCAGAGCATGAAGAGCGGACCTGGCACCGGACAGCAAAATATCGTGGATGCCATCTACCGCGCCGAGTCGCGCCGCGTCCTCGCCACTCTGATTCGCCTGCTCGGGGATTTCGATGTCGCTGAAGAAGCGCTGCACAATGCCTTTATAGCCGCGCTCGAACAATGGCCGCGCGAGGGTATACCGGCCAATCCGCGCGCGTGGCTAGTATCGACCGGTCGCTTCAAGGCCATCGACGCCATTCGGCGACATGCGAGGTTCGACGCGTTGGACGATGTGGCCGAACAAGTAGACGCTATCGTCGCTGACGATGCTATAGAGCACGACACCGAGCATGTCGAGGACGATCAGTTGCGCCTCATCTTTACTTGCTGCCACCCCGCGCTATCACCCGATGCACAAGTCGCGCTAACCTTGCGCGAGGTATGCGGCCTCACGACGGAAGAGATCGCGTTAGCATTTCTTACGCCGGCGCCCACGCTGGCGCAGCGCATCGTGCGCGCCAAGGCGAAGATACGTGCTGCGGGCATTCCGTATCAGGTGCCGTCGCAGGCAGAGTTGCCGGAGCGGCTGGACAGCGTACTGCGCGTGATTTATCTGGTGTTTAACGAAGGCTACGCCGCCTCAACGGGGACATCACTGACGCGCCACGATCTCTCTGCTGAGGCCATCCGCCTGACGCGTTTGCTGGTAGGGTTATTGCCGGAACCGGAGGCATTGGGCTTGCTGGCACTCATGTTGTTGCACGAATCCCGACGCGTAGCGCGCACGGCAACGAGCGGTGACCTGATTCTGCTCGACCACCAGGATCGCACGCTGTGGAATCGCGGTCAAATCGCCGAAGGCATCGCGCTGGTGGAGCAGGCACTTTCCTCACGCCGCTTTGGCCCCTACACCCTGCAAGCGTCAATCTCGGCAGTCCACGCTGAAGCGCCGGACGCCGCCGCCACCGACTGGGCGCAGATTGTCGGGTTATACGACGTGCTGAGACGTGCCGAACCGTCCCCGGTAGTCGAGTTGAACCGGGCGGTGGCTATAGCCATGCGCGATGGTCCCGCCGCCGGGCTTGTATTGATCGACGCGATTCTTGCACGTGGCGAATTAGTCGACTATCGTCTTGCCCATGCCGCGCGCGCCGAGTTGTGCAACCGTTTGGGCCAAACAGCGCAAGCGCGCGCTGCCTACGACCAGGCGCTGTCCCTCACTCAACAAGATGTTGAACGACGCTTTCTAGAGCGACGTCTAGCTGAATTAAAAACCAATTGACCACTAACAAAAAATGTTTTCCTGCAGTGTCGATTGGGTAGCGCCAGATTCGACTAGTAAGCACCACCCGGAAATAAAGTGTCGTACCTAACGCAACGAACGGAAACAAAATGAAATACCTATGCCTAATTTGCGCAGAAGTTGTTATGGAACAGATGCTGGAGACAGACGCGCAGAAGCATTTCAAGGAATATGCCGAGTTCACTCAGGCCATCAAGCGTAGTGGCCATTTTATCAGCGCAAACCGGCTGCAGCCGACTGATACCGCGATCACCCTCAGGGTTCGCAACGGCAAAGTGTCCGTCACCGACGGCCCTTTCATGGAAACCAAGGAACAGTTGGGTGGCTATTACCTTATCGAGGCGAGCGATCTGAATGAGGCGATCCAGGTTGCAGCAAAAATTCCAGGAGCGCGATTCGGATGTGTCGAAGTTCGACCAATCGCAGATGATGCACCTACCTTAGCGCTTTGGATTTGACATTGCATATATATCAGTAAGGCATTTTAAGGGATCACCATGGAACCTCGCATTAGCCTGATTACACTTGGCGTGTCCGACCTTGAAAGAGCTACTCGGTTTTATGAGGAATGCCTCGG
>JBKJSR010000183.1:0-16425 GCA_046594355.1 Bryobacter sp. | reverse complement strand
TATTCCAGAGTTCTTACAGCCTCCTCTGCTCCAATTTTCGTTGCGTAAACCGCAAGCACCACATCATTCCTGGGTGTTGCTGTTCTCCTGCGGAATGCATAGCCATCCTGAGCGACGGCAAAGTGGCCGTCTTCAGGTCCCAACCGCAGGATGTCCAGGGTTGAGCCATGTTCGAATCGCGAAATAATTTGCATCGGTGTACTCAATCGGCTCAGCATCTTCAGCAACAACTCCTGGACGCTTTCAGATCGGCAAGCTCTGGCGTTCAAAAGCCCCTCGTGTCCCCCGATTAGCTGGCTGACTTGAACCCGATCCCTTCTCCTTTGGACAACGGACGCTATGGTTCTGCTGATTCATAAGATTGTTCATACACTTGCAATTCCAGCGCCAAGAACTGTTCTCAAGGCAAAAGGTCTGCCTCGCGTTCGCGCAATTCCCGCTCTGCATTTTGCCAATCTTCATCCGGCGATCCCATTGAACATCCTCTGGCCTGCCATCGGCGATGCGCGAGCGCCGCAACTTCCTGATGGCGAAGGAGATCGATCGCCTTCGCCATCAGCTCCGCGCCACTTGGCTGCCAAGTGAGCCGATTAGCCTTTTGAGAATATTCCAGCGCTTGCCTAGATCGCTCATTCCCGGTGAGATGATCTTGTTTGCCGTGTGATTCAGCAGCGCTAAAGTGCGCATGGGCGGCAAGCTTGTGCAACTCCGCAGCCTGACGATGATGTTTGCTGTAGGTTCCGTTTTTCCGCCCATCAGACATCTAAATGCTCCCGATTTCTCCGGACTTGTCGTGAGCTTCGGCCGCGAGTTCACTGGCGCGGCTGGAGTGCTCCAACGCTCTTCGGATATGAATGTCGGCTTCCGGTATTTTGCCAAGCTCGCTGCTCTCGGCGGCGGCGCGATGAAATTCTGCTGCAAGTTCATGATGCTTGGCGGCTTCTTTGTACAAGTAATGCATTTTGCCTCCTGTGCGTAAAACGCTGTAGAAAGCGAGTAGAGCAAGAATGTGGCCAATTCTACTTAGCTGCCGAAATCCCCAATTCAGATTTGTTCCTGGCGACCAAGAGCCGCCACTTGACCGCAGAGCGTCAAATAACTGCATAACAATTCGCTTGCGCGCCCTTTGACGGTGAAACCCCATTCACGATGGGGCGCATCGGCTCTAAACTCCGATTGGCAACGTACATGCATGCTGTATGGCAGCCAAACAAGGCAAAGGGATATTAAATGCATTCAACACAATCGAAAGGGGAATTGACATTTTCCTCTTTGAATCAACTGATAGAAACCGCAAAAGATGGGCAAAATGGATTTCAGGCGGCGGCAAACGACTGTACTGATGCCACCCTAAAGCAAATTTTGATGCAATTCTCGCGAGAACGCGGCAGATTCGTGGTGGAGTTGCAAAGCTTTGCCGAGAAGCAGGGACAAGAATCGGCAGAGACTGGATCGCTTTCCGCAGCGGTACACCGCGGCTGGATCAACTTGCGATCCGCCTTATCTACGAGAGACAATCTTGCCGTTCTGGAAGAGTGTGAACGGGGAGAAGATTATGCTGTCCAGCAGTATCTGGAGGCGGTGCAAACCAGTCAGCTCGGGAACGCCGCTGCCGTTGTCGAGAAACAGCTCGATCAAGTGCTAAAGGCGCAGCAGCAGATCAGGAATCTGCGCAACCAGTTTAAAGCCAGTTCTACCGCAAAGTAGTTTTTGGCGCATGGCCGCATGGGTAGCGTCTAATGCGGATCTGCCAGCAGTCCCGGACGCCAGCTTCCGGGAGATCGCGTCGCTCAATTGCGATTTTTAGGATACTGCGTAAAGATGATTTCGTCTGAACGTAAACTTAAGGACCTGCACGGCATCGGCAAAAAGATGCTGCTCGACTTTGCATTGCTGGAGGTGAAGAGCGTTTCGGATCTCGCCCGTCGCGATGGGCATGCCCTCTACAAGGCGCTCGAAAAGAAGACCGGAGCCCGGCAAGACCCTTGCGTGCTCGATACGTTTCGCTGTGCGGTGGCACAGGCCCGAGATCCGCAGTTGCCGGGGGATCAATGCAACTGGTGGTGGTGGAGCCGTCGGCGATTGGCTGGAAAGATCTAGCGCCCTCCAAGGGCACCGAAAACTTCTTTCAGCAGCGGCGTAACGCGGGCGGCCGGATTTTTGCGGATCTGCTTCTCTTCCTGCCCTACCAGATAGAAGAGGCCGTCCACGGCTTTGCCCGTGACATAGCCTTCGATATCGATGGCATCCGCCTTCATAAACGGGATGCGTCTGAAGCGGGCCATCATATCCTGATAGGACTGAATTGCTCCCACAGATTGCATCGATTCGGCGATGGGCTGCCGGAAGGCGGCGACGAGATCCGGCCCAGTCGCCTTGCGAAAGAAATCGGTGGCGGCAGTATCCCCACCGCGCAGGATTTGGACGGCATCGCCAATCGACATCTTCTTGATGGCGCCTGTGAAAATATCTTTAGCAATCGGGGCGGCTTCTTCGGCGGCGCGATTCATGCCACGCACAAAATCGTCGATCAATTTACCGCCTCCAACCATGCGCAGCCCTTTTTCTACCTTCCGCAACTTTTCGGGTAGGAGGATCTTGATGAGCGCATTGGCGAAGTAGCCGTCCGGCCTGCTCGCAAGCCGGACCGCATTGCCGATGCCAATCATCAATGCCTCTTTGATACCGTTCGATTTCTGAGTTCCATTTGTCTTTCCGCCGATACGGTCGAAGATTTCCTTAAGCTGCGCTTCCACGGGCAAGCCGGCAGTCAGGATGAGCAGGTTAGTGCGCCTCGTGATCATCTTGATTGCAGTCTACTGGATCGCGCAGCGTACCGTAAAGGCATGAGGATTTCGACTCGGCGCAATTGGCACTCGGCACAATTGGATGATCGGTGCGGGCGGAGCGGCATTGGCTGTAGCGGCAGATGTGATCGTAGTGGAACCGCGCTGGTTGAGCGTAGAAGTAAAACGAGTGCATATCATTGGAGGGAAATTTAAGCAGCCGGTGCGGCTGCGCTGACGGCCGAAAATTGCTTGAATTGCGAATCCACTTTCGCTAATATAAGTATTCATTCGGTGTCCGGCACGATTCTTGTCGTGCTGGGTGAAAAGGGAATCCGGTTCGAATCCGGAACTGCCCCGCAGCGGTAATCGGGAACGACCGCCGTCATCAAGCACTGATGCCCTCAAGGGTGTCGGGAAGCGACGGCCACTAGAAATCCTACGCAAGTAGGCCTGCCCGTAAGCCCGAAGACCTGCCAATGACCCGCTCGAATGAGCGCGGACTTTGTCGTATGCCTTCGTGGGAGGGGCTCGCGTGAAACCGCTTTTTCTCTATCTATTCGTATCAGCCTGTCTGTACGCGGATCCCGTGCCGCGCATCGCCATCGTGGGCGGACCCCAGCCCCTGTGGCCGAAAATCCTGGTCGAGTTTCAAAATCGCTACCCGGCACTCATCGTCGAATGGGGCCTTCGCCCCAGCACCGAGCCCCGCGATGTGGACTTGGTCTTCGCCTATTATCCGACGCCTGAAGAGCTGACTCGTGCGGCCTCGTTTACTTCCAAACTGGCTCTGGGATTTCCAGTTGAATTCGTAGCCCCAGCCTTGAAGCTGCCACTGCAAGGCGAAGCCAGCGCCAAGGCGGCCGCCTATCTCGACGAGGGCGGCCTGGAAAATGGTGTTCGGCTCTTGTTGTATCTCTTCGGGCTGGTTCAGCCCGGAGCCCCAGTGGCTCAGCCTCCGGCGGCTGGTCTTCGATCCGGCATTTATCACGCGGATGCGCCGGAGGTCTTCAGCAGCTTCGCGAGTTACAGGACGTGGTGGCGGGCGAAACATCCCGGCGATGCGCCCCCTCGCGTGGTGGCGATCCCCTTTTTCAGCACATGGTTGCGCGGCCGCGATCTGGCCGTAATCGACGCGTTCATCCGGCGAGTTGAAGCAGACGGCCTGATGCCGGCGCCTGTATTTGGCTATCCTGTCGAGGCTCTGACGCCGCTGCTTACCGACAACGGAGTCATGCAGGCAGAAGTTGTGATCGCGCTTCACGCGACTCTCTCCTCCGTCAAAGACGCCGATACGTACAATGCCTGGGGCGTACCGGTGTTAAACGGCCTCGTCACACGCGAGTCGAACGTGGAGTGGCTGGCCAACACCAAGGGACTGCCGCCAGATCGCATGGCGGCACATCTCAGTTTTCCGGAGCGTTCCGGGTTGATTGCGCCGACGCTCGTCGCCACCACCGAGACTTCGCCCATCGGCATCAAGACGGTTCAACCCTCGGCCGCAGGGATCGCCGTAACGGTCGATCGGGCCCGGCGGATGTTAGCGCTGCGTCAAAAGCCCAACCAGGACAAGCGCGTTGCGCTGCTTTACTACAACAATCCCGCAGGTAAAGGCAATATCGGCGCGAGCTATTTACAAGTCTTTCCAAGCCTAAAGAACATACTCGCCGCGCTGGGCGGCGCTGGATACACCATCCGCGGACCTTTGCCGGACGAGAGCGAACTACGTCGCCTGGTCGAAGCCAACGGCCGAAATCTGGAGTTGTGGTCAGAGGGTGAGATGCAGCGCGTGGCGCAATCCGCATCGATGAGGCTATGGCCGGTAACCGAGTATCGCCGCTACTACGACGCTCTGCCGGCCGACTTCCGCCAGCAAGTGGAGGACACCTGGGGCACTCCAGAAGCCGGCAAATTGATGACCGCCCAATGTGCGCAAGGCCGCTGCCTGTTACTGCCGATCCTACAACTGGGCAACCTGATTCTCGCTCCGCAACCGCTGCGCACTACGTCTGATCAGGCCAGCGATCCGGGGCACGAAAGAACTACGCCTCCACCGCATCAATACATCGCCTTTTATCTATGGCTACAGCGCGAATGGAAGGCCGATGCGCTGGTTCATCTCGGACGCCACGGCACTCTGGAATGGCTGCCGGGCAAGCAGACCGCACTTGCTCCATCGGACGCCCCCGCGATTCTGTTGGGCGACCTTCCGAATTTCAACATCTATGTCATGGACGGCGGCGGCGAAGCCATCCAAGCGAAGCGCAGAGGCCAGGCCACACTCATCAGTCACCTGACGCCGATGATCTGGCGAGCCGGCGGACGTGAGGAGTTTGAAAAACTGCACCAAGCTTTTCATGAGTTGGTGGACCGCGGAGACTCACTCTCGCCAGCGGTTGCGCAAGAGTACGAAAAAGTGACGCGCGCGGAAGTTGTCCGCCTGGGGCTCGACCGCCAACTGAAACTTGACCTGTCCGCGAGCATCAAGAGTATGGCTCCTGCTCTGCATCGCTTTCTGCACGAAATTGAAGACGCTCCGGTGCCAGCGGGTCTACCTGTGTTTGGAGAGTCCCCCACTGAAGACCGGCTGCGCCAGGCGGTCGCAGCATACCTGTTTGCCGCCTTCCCCGCAGCGCTGCATGACGATATCGAGCAGCGGATCCCGAAATGGTCCGAGGCGTTCGTCAACTCGGTGCCGGCTCCCGTTGAAGAACTGCCCGCCGAGATTGCAACAATTCTGGCGCGCGCGTCCAAGGAACTCCCCGCCTGGATTCAATGGTTGCGCGACTGCGGCCCGTCGGAAATGCGGGGCTTTCTCAGTGCGTTGAATGGGACTCATGTTCCGTCAAGACTGCTGGGCGATCCACTGCGCAAGCCCGAAGCGTTGCCCACGGGCGGCAATCTGCATGCCGTGGATTCCGCGCGCATCCCCACAGAAGCGTCGTGGCGCGTCGGCCAGAAAATGGCGGATGAGTTTCTGCAACGCTACGAACAGACTCATCACAGCCCTGCCAAACGTGTTTCGCTGGTGCTCTGGTATGGCGAAACCGAACGGCATCAGGGCGCGATGGAATGCATGGCGCTGGCGCTGCTGGGCGTGCGTCCGGTGTGGAACCAGCGGGGCATCGTTGAAGACCTGCAACTGATTCCTGCAAGTGAGTTGGGCCGGCGTCGTGTAGACGTTCTGTTTACGGTTTCGGGAAATTACCGAGATGGTTTCCCCGACAAGCTACAACTGCTTGATCGCGCCGTGAGACTGGCCGCAAAGGCGGACGACGGCGTGATCGCGCAGCAAGACCGCAAGATGGCAGCGGACCTCGAGACCGGTGGGATCGAGGCCAGCGAAGCGAAGCGGCTCAGCGAGCTTCGCATTTTCAGCGCCAAGCCTGGCGCGTATGGCGTCGGCGTCCAATATCTGGTTGAGAAATCGGGCGGCGCGGATAACGCGAAAAAGATCGCGGCGCTGTACACCGCGAACATGGGGTTTGGCTATTCCAAAGACCAATGGGGCGTGGCCAGCGTGGCCGCGCTCAAGGGCAACCTGAAGTTGATCGACGCCGTTCAGTTCTCTCGGTCCTCGAATCTATACGGATCCTTGGATAACGACGACACGTATCAATACATCGGCGGACTGCGGACGGCGGCCGAGGCCGCGAGTGGCAAGTCCCCGGACGTTCTGATGCACAACCTGCGGCATAGCGATGCCGGAAGAATGGTGTCGCTGCGCGAATGGTTGGCCGTTGAACTGGGTTCGCGGCAGTTCAATCCCACTTGGATCAAAGAGATGAGCAAGTCGGGATACGCGGGTGCCCGTCAGATCAGCAAAGAGATCGAGCATCTTTACGGCTTTCAGAAGACCACTCCAGACCATCTCGATTCGAGAACGTGGCAGACGGTGATGGACGTTTACGTCAAAGACAAGCTCGGTCTCGGGCTACAGAAGTTCTTCGCGGAACAGAATCCGCACGCGCGCCAAAACATGCTGGCAAGGCTCATTGAAGTGGATCGCCAGGGGATTCATCGCTTTGTTCCAGGGGACCGCAAACTGCTGTTGACCGAATACGCGCGCAGCGTGGCTCTCGACGGGGCCGTTTGCAACGCTCTCGATTGCGGAAGCCCCGCGATGCGAACCTACGCGACGAAGGCGTTGCGCGATCAAGGTCTTTCCGCCGAAGCCGCGAAGATCGACCAGGCCTATCACCAAGCGCTTCGGACCAAACCATCCACCCTTGAAAAGCCCCAGCAGCAGGAACCGGAACCTCGAGCCAGACAATACAAGCTTTCGAAAATCCGGCAGTTGGGAAATTACATGGTCACCTGGGTAAACCGGGTGAACTTTGTCTCGACTGTGAAGTCCCTGCCGTGGTGGCTCTGGGCGCTGCTCGCCAGCACTTATGCCAGCGCAGTCGCTCTCCGCGCACGGAGCAGCCGATCATCGAAGCATCTTCTCTTGCATTCACTGCTAAACGATCAAGAGCAAGGCCACCGCCAAGTCGCAGCTTCAACATCTGCACACAAATCCCAAGAACCGCCCAAACACGGGCAAACGAGGAACTTCAATCAAAATGACTAGGCCCTTGATCTATTTGCTAGCCGTGCTTTTCGCACCGGCTCGTCAGTAGAATCTGTGGGTAAGAGTGGGTTCGGGTAGTTTGCCAAGTGAGTGATAAAGCGCGAGTTCGGTGACGCGGAAGGTGCGAAACCCGTAGGATCTTCTGGTAGTGACTTTGGCTTTGTTGTGGAGGCCCTCGACGACACCACTGGAGAATGCTTTTTTAGCTTTGAAATAGTTGAGGATCAGTTCGCGGTGAGTGTGGATGAGTTTTCGGCGTTTCACCCGATTCCTGCTGGCGAGCGAGTGGTGGTTATGGCGCACAATCCGGATACAAAGGATGTGCTCACTCGGCAAAGTTGGGGCTTGATGTTAAGCGGGCATACCCACGGGTCGCAGACATCCGTACCGGGTCTGCGTGAGCACTTTGCGCCGGACCGCAGCGTGGGAAATTTGATGGGGTTTCGGGTGTTATGTCGGTTGGAGCTTAGCGTTTTGGAGCTGGTCTAGCGCGGAGCCGCAGTGTTCCAAAGTTGTTTAGCTGGGTACGAGTTTTGGTGCCGCCCGAAAACCAGTCTTCATGATGGAAGTTGCCGAAATTGCCGCTACCTGCTTCGGGGGTATCCAGATCGCCGAGGGCGATATTGATACCAACTTCGCGGTCGCCCATTGCGGGAGACCAGAACTTGCCGGGGGCTACTTCCACACAAGGATCAAACGCAATCGACCACTCGATGATATAGCCCTTGTGATTTGGCTTAACGCTCGTTGCCGCGGTCATGGCCCCGGAGTCGATCCACTGCGAGTAAGTCGAAAAGGCCTTGGCATCGCGGCGCGGTTCGCCTTCGAGCAGTCCGCCTTTACCCAGTCCGCCGAGGCGGCTCTTGGTCAGATTCACAACCATCTGCCAGGAGCGGCCGTTGCCTTCGACAGATTCGTCGGCCTTGAATGTATTCGTAGCATTGAGCAAGATCTCCATCTCGTCGCCAAACCAGGGAAAGGCTTCGCGCGAGGGTTTGCCGTCCACGTACTCGTGGGCCTTTGGATTTTCCTTGGGCAGCCAGCGGGGTGTATCGATTCCATACAGCAGATCGTCATCGACCTCGAAAGCGAAATACAAGCGCCGTCCGTCGTGCTTGACCCAGCCTTGTAGCTTGAGGTCTTTTGGATCGGTAGTGGGAGAGAAGGTGTGTGTCCAGTCGAGGACACCACGGATGGGCGTGGCGTCGGACCATTCGCCGGAACTCAGCTTGCCATCGATTTTGGGAGTCTTCCCGGGAAAGGCGTCGAGAGATTTAGTAGACTCCGCGCAGAAGGCAGACACGGCGAGCAACAGAATGGGGAGCGTGCGGCTCAGCGCTTTTTCCTTGCGGCCGGAGGAGCACCCGGTGAAGTATACGGCATTCCAAGCACCTTAAGTTCTTCTTTGGCAAGGGTGGCCTGACCCGAAGTCGGCGACTTCCTGATGAGGTTGCGCAGTTCGGTGACCGCCGCCGAGCGTTGGCCACTCTTGGCGAGAGCCCGGGCCTTCTCAAGTTGCGCATCGGAAACCTTTGGATAATCCGGGTATTTCTCAAGCACTGCGTCAAAGGCTTTGACTGCATCGTCGAAGCGGTTTTGCGACATCATCACCACGCCCAGGTTGAACTGTGCGTTGGGCGCGTAGCTTTCATTGGGGAAAAATTTGAGGTAGTCTTCAAGCTGCCTCGCGGCGAAATCGAGTTGCCCTCCATTCTTGGCCTGTAGCGCAGCCGTATAGAGGCTTTCGGAAGTAACGCCCGCCGGTGGTCCCGTGGGCGCTGAAGGTACAGCGGCTGCGGGCGCTGGAGGAGGCGCGGCAAGCGTACGCACCGCGTTATTCATGTCCGACAACTGTGTCTGCAGCTTTTTGATCAACTCCGTCAGTTCGCCCACCGATTCCTTCATCAAGGCAAACTCGGTAGTCATCTGATCCACTTTCGTGTTCACACCGGCGACGGGCGCATTGAGGGAACTTTGTTGCTCCTTCAGCTTGTCGGCAATGGTCTTGTCGAGGATGGCAAGAGCTGTAGTCGATTTGTTCGAGGTATCGAGGGTTTGTTGCACCAGCACGTTCAAAGCGGCAAACTTCTCGTCCATCGAGCTCTTCATGCTTCGCACTTCGTTTTGCAACAGCGCAACGTCGCGCTGGATTTCAAGAATCTTGTCCTTTTGGGCAAAGACCGGGATGGCAAGTACGGAGGCGAGAATAAAGAGCGCGATGGGACGCATGAGTTTCCTTTTTGACGGTTAGTTGGCGCTGAAGTGAGCGCGGCGGTTTTTCTGGTAGCAATCTTCACTGGCCTCAGAACATGCCGGCTTTTCGTTACCGTAGCTGATGACCTTGAGCTTGTCGCCGGGGACACCGAGGCTCACCAGGTAGTCCTTGACGGACGAGGAGCGGCGATCGCCGAGACCAAGATTGTATTCGGCGGAACCGCGCTCGTCGCAATGGCCTTCGATGGTGACGATGCCGCTCGGGTAATCCGCAAAGATCTGCTTGAAAGCTTCGGCATTCTTGTTCAGGATCGAACGGCCGTCGTCGCGGATGTCGGATTTGTCGTAGTCGAAGTAGAGATCGGTGATCATGGAGCCGATCATTTCCGAGAGCGTAGACTTTACTACCGATGGAGTTGCGGTCGGTCGCGGTGGAGGCGGGGCAGCCGAAACGCTAAGCGTGACACTGCGTTCAATGGGAGCACCGGATCCGGTTGCCGTGAGGCGGTAGGTGGTGGTCGAAGTAGGGCTGACGGATCGACTGCCCGAACTCTGTACACTGCCGATGCCAGCCGAAATGCTAACCGAATCGGCATTCTCCACGGCCCAGCTCAGCGTGGCGCTTTGACCCGCCGTGATCGAGGTGGGTTCGACCGTAAAGGAGCGAACTACCGGAGCGAATCTGGGAACCGGCGTTGGGGCAACCGTCGGCGGAGGGGGTGGTGGGGGAGTAACGGGGGCTTTTTTCTTGCAGCCAACCGCAAAGAGAGAGAGAGTGAGTGCGAAGAGCGCGACGCTCAGTTTTTTACGCGACATGATATTGAGAGACCTCCAAAGTTCAACGGGCAGCGATTGATACTTCTAAAACAGAAAACAGCAAAAACTAGTGTGTCCAGACCGGCATTTCGTTGCGGCCCACAGTGGTAAGGGGGCGAAGTTGGGTACCGTCTGCGAGCATGGTCCAGATTTGCGGGGAGCCGCTACGCGTCGAGCAAAAAACTAAGTGCAGACCGTCTGGAGCCCAGACCGGATTCTGATTCCGGCCCGCGCCGTGTGTCAACTGCGTTAGTTCGCGTTTTGCGACGTCCATCATAAATATATTAAAATTTCCTCGCTCGAAGCCACGGTTCCACGAAAATGCGATGATTTTGCCATCCGGGTGCCACGACGGGTTCGACGCTTGCCCGGATCCATCGGTGAGCCGTTCAATGTCCGACCCACCGATATTCATTCTATAGACTTGTGCGGGCCCGGATCTACCTGAAACGAAAACAACTTCGCCAGGATTTTTCGGATTGATCTTCGGTTCGGTCTCAACTGCCCGTGCAGAAGTGATCCGGTTGAGGTTCGATCCGTCCGTGTTGGCGCTAAAAATATTCTGGTAGCCACCCCCGATTTTGGTGGCCAGAAGCATTAATTTTCCATCAGGCGCAAAGTCCGGCGAAGCGACAATACTAGACACCGGATTGACGAAAGTTAACTTGCGGGCCGAGTCGGCGGTCATGACAGTGATGCCGGGATTGCCTTGCAAAAAACTGGTAAAGGCAAGCTTCGAATTGTCCGGGCTTAGCGCCGGGGTGATGCAGATGCTGTTGTAGCGGGTGAGTTGTTTCTGTCCCGAGCCATCGTAATCCATCGACCAGATTTCTTTTGCGCCACTGCGGTTGGAGACAAAGTAGATCTTCGAACCAAGCAGAGACTTCGCGCCGAATTTGGCGAGGATATCGGCGGCGAATTCGCGGGCGATCTTTTTCGTGCCCGCTTCGTCGATCGTACCGAGGTAAACCTTGCCGAAGATCTGGGCGTTGCTGAGATCGGGTTGCGAAACATCGTAGAGCCAGCCGAAGAGAACGAGTTGTCCGTTCTGGATTGCGGTGTAGCCCATGGCCAGATAATTCGCCTTGACGATGGTGCCAGACCAATCGGTGAGCCAGGGGCCCTGGCTCAGGCCAGAGACGGGAGCCTTCCAGTCTGCAGGCTGTTGCGGGACGGCCAGGGGGAAGAAACTCTTGAGGGCCATCTTGAATAGCCCTGCGCCCTGCACCTCATCGAAGAGAGTGAGATTGAAGGTCTCCATCCAGGGCTGGGCATCGCCCGCGCCGCGAAAATCCGGGACGGCGATGGTGGGCTGCTGGCCACCACGCAGCTTGACGATGATGTCGGTCGATTGCCCGTAGAGGGCTGGAGCCAGGCAGGTGAGCAGTGCGGAGCGTCTGTTCATCGTGATCAATTTACCTCTTCAATTCAAACCAAAACTCTATGTTCGCAGTATTCCGCTCAAAACCGGCTGGGAGAGGCGGCATGGGGTTGGCATCATAAATCGCTTTTTGTGCGGATTGGTCCAGCGCGTAGATCCCGGAGGATTGGATCACCTTGATGTTGCTAACGTTACCGTCTCTCGCAATAGTGAAGCCGACGACGCAAGCAGGCGCAGTGTGAAGTCGCGAGTCGACCTCACTCGTGCTCCACTTCTGTGAAACGCGCTCGCGCAGCAATTTCTCATACCAGCCAAAGCGGTTGCCAAACGGAGAGCTGGTGCTGGTGCCAACGCCACCTGAGCCCTGCACGCCAATCATGGGCGAAACAGCGGCCTGGCCGAGCGTCGAGGTCACCTGATTGGGCACGACGGGGTCCGGACGATACTTCTGATTGGAGGCGATGATTTCCTGCTGCGTCTTTTTCTGGCGCTGCTTGAGCGGGATGGCGTCGGGGTCGTCTGGCTTGACCGCTGGCTTCTTCTCTGTTTTTTCTGGAGGAGCCACCTGCGACTCGGTATCGTTGGCAACGCGATTCACGCGGCCTTCGCGGCGCGGGATCGGAATCTGCGCGACCGAACTCACGCCGGCGGAAGCACCCATTGAAGTCGGGTCGCCAAACAGGTCGCGCGCACGATTCATCCAATACCCATAGCCGAACAGCGCGGCCATGACGCCCACGTGCAGCAATAGCGAATTGCGAAAGCCGTGCGGGTTAACGGCGGCGTGGGATGCTGTCATCGGTTTGAGTCACCAGGCGCACGCCAATCTTGGCATCGGTCAATTCTGCAACTACCTTGGCGATCGGGTCCCAAGGTGTTGCCCGATCTGCACGGATGTAGACCAGATTCTCTTTGGCCTTCTTGTTGGTCTTCACTATGGCGGCAAGCTGATTGATATTTACGGGCTTGTCATTGAAATAAAGCTCGCCGGTCTTGGTGAGGTTCACGACGTTCAGATCTTGCGCCGAAGCTTTTTCGGTCTTCACTTTGGGCACTTCAATCTCAAGGCCGAATTGCATGGCTTGCGCCGTAAGCATAAAGATGATCAAGAGGACGAGCACAACGTCCACGAGCGGTACGACGTTCATCTCCGATAACGTAGTGCCGCCGTAGCGGCGGCCGCGCCGCAGACTCGATCCGGAATTGTTATCGATCGAAAACGCCATGCGGTCTATCCTTCAAAGGTGCGTTCCACCAGATTCATGAACTCGAGTGCGAAATCTTCCATGCGGCCACCCAATTCCTTGATCTGGCCACCTAAATAGTTGTAAGCAACAGCGGCAGGGATGGCAGCGGCCAGACCCGCGCCCGTAGCAATCAATGCTTCGGCAATGCCGGGGCCAACAGTCCTTAAGCTGACCGAGGCCGACAGCGACAATGCCTCGAACGCATCAATGATGCCCCAAACCGTACCGAACAACCCGATAAAGGGCGTGACCGAGGCAATGGTCGCGAGCCAGATCATATTGTGTTCGAGCTTCTGGATCTCTTCGCTGATACCGAGCTGCAAGTTGCGTTCGATCATGAGCTTGTTACGGATTTGACCCCGGTCGCGGGCTTGGCGTTCCACTTCGGCATAACCAAAATCGAAAACAGCCACCATGGGCGCAGAGGGATTCTGCTCTGCGGCAACCGCGCTTGTGTCGAGCGCGTTCGCCTTGCGAAAGGCGCGCAGGAAAGAGCGATTGGCAGTCATAGCCTTGCTCAACAATCCCCACTTGGCAAAGATGATCGACCAACTCAGCAAAGAAGCTCCGATCAGGAGCATCAAAACGGCAAAAGGAATCGGCTTTGCAGGGTTAAATAGCTCACTCATTTTGAGCTGTAAGAAAAAGGCAATCATTATCAAATTTCATTATGACCACCTATGGGGTCGCTCTGCCAGTAAAATCAAGCTGATGCTCGTGGAATTACTGGTGGAGAACTTTGCGGTGGCGGACCGGGTCCGTATCCGTTTGCACGCGGGGCTCAATGTCCTGTCGGGAGAAACCGGAAGCGGCAAGAGTCTGATTGTAGATTCGCTTGGGCTGCTCTTTGGGGGCAGGGCGAGTGCCGAGGTGGTGCGCAGCGGTGCAGCGAGGGCGCGTATCGCGGGAATTTTCGAAGCACCCAGGAACAAGGACTTGATCGCTTTGCTCGAAGGGGCCGGCCTTGAGATGGAAGACGGCGAACTGCTGGTAGAGCGCGAAATCCTCGCCAGCGGCAAGAGTCGGGCCTTTGTTGGATCGCGCCCTGTCGCTGCGGGTTTCCTCAAGACATTGCAGCCCTTTCTTGGCGACATCCATGGCCAGCACGACCAGCAGCGTCTGTTTAGTGCGGCGGAGCAGCGCGCCATGCTCGATGAATATGCCGACAATGAGACGGCCCTCGAAAAGGTTGCAACGCTTTGGACGGCATTGCGCACGGCGGAAGGCGAGTTAAAGCAACTCGACGAGCGCGAGCAGGAGATGTTGCGGCAACGCGATTTATGGAGTTTCCAGAAACAGGAGATCGACGCGGCGGATCTAAAGCCAGGCGAGGATGTGTCGCTCGATCAGGAATTGCGCGTACTCGCCAATGTCGTCAAGCTCAAGGAACAGGCCGGGGGCGCGTTCGAGGCGCTGCAGGAAGGGCCGGGCAGTGCAATTTCCGTGTTGGGTATTGCGATTAAACGCCTGGTGGAATTGCGCCGCATCGACGAGAGTCTGGACGCTGTGCTCGATTGTCTGCGCAGCGCCGAAGTGTCGATGGATGATGCCGCCCGCGAACTCGGCCGCTACGTAGACCGGCTTGAGGCCGATCCCGGGCGTCTGCAATTCGTCGAGACCCGCATCGCCGAAGTGGACAAACTCCGCCGCAAGTATGGCCACACGGTGGAGGAGATTCTCGCCTTCCACGACAAGGTGAGCGCCGATCTGCTGATGGTCGAAGGCGCGGATGAGCGCCGCGATTTTCTGCGTAAGCAGGTGACGAAGTTGCGTGAAGATTACGGCGAGGCGGCGGAGGATTTGAGTGCGCGGAGGCGCAAGGCAGCCGACAAGCTCGACAAGCGGGTCGAGGGCGAGTTGAAGGATCTGAACATGGAACGCAGCCGTTTTGTGATTTCCGTGAGCGAGGCCGAATGGAGTTCCGCCGGTACCGACGATGTGGTCTTCCTGATATCGACCAATCTCGGTGAAGACCCGCGTCCGCTGGATAAAGTCGCCAGTGGCGGTGAGCTCTCGCGCCTGGCGCTGGCGCTAAAGGTGTCGTTGTCGGCAAAGGGCGGACGCACGATGATTTTTGACGAAGTAGATACGGGCATTGGCGGAAGCGCCGCGGAACAGGTCGGCAAGAAACTGAAAATGCTTGCGGAATCGAATCAATTGCTGTGCGTCACACACCTCGCGCAGATTGCCGCATTCGGCGACCATCACTATTCGGTGGAAAAACGCGAATTAAAGGGACGCACTCATAGCGTTGTGGAAGAAATTGAAGGCGATGCGCGGGTAAAGGAAATTGCCCGCATGATCGGCGGTCAGCGGCTGACCGAAGAGGCGCTAAGTTACGCCGGTCAATTACTCGCGCTGGGATCAACCAGCTAAAAAAAACAATATTTTTTCAATCCGATTTGGACCTGAGCCCGTTGTTGTCAATGGAGGTCCATCACCATCATGGATTCGAAATCATTAGTCAGTCAAGTAATTGAGCAGTCGCCCAATCGGCGCCGCTTTATGAAAAAAATCAGCGCGGCCACAGCCGTTTTAGGCGCGGTCGGCATAGCTTCTACAACAAATGCGCAAACCCCCGCCCCTAGCGCCGACATCACTGATGTCGACATCCTGCAGTTTGCTCTGAACCTCGAATATCTCGAAGCGGAATTTTACACATTTGCCGTCAGCGGCCGCTCGATCGACAGGTTTGGCGTCGGCATCACCGGCGACGGCACCGCAGGGCCCACCACGGGGGGGACACAGGTAATTTTTAACAATAATACGATCCCTGTGCAGAACATCATGGAAGAGTTGGCCTTCGACGAGCGAGCCCACGTCACTCTGCTTCGCGGCGCGCTTACCGCCGCAGGCGTAATGCCGGTTGCTAAGCCTGCGATCAATCTGAACGGCCTTGGCTTCGGCTTTGGCGGACAGGTCGACTTCGTAATTGTAGCCCGCATTCTCGAAGATATCGGCGTCACCGCATATGCCGGTGCGGCTCCGCTGCTCACCAGCAAGGCCTACCTCGGCGTTGCCGCTCAAATCCTGGCGGTAGAAGCATTCCACTCCGGCAACATTCGCCTGATCATCGCCCAGAATCGTTACAACACCACCAAGGTGGATGGAGTTGATGTGCTTCCTCCCCCAAGCGGCGCACGCTTCTTTGCAACCGACGACAATGCGCTGAGTGCGGTACGCACGCCCGCGCAGGTTCTCTTTCTTGCTTATGGCCTCAAGGCGAACGCCACCGGTGGCGGATTCTACCCGGCTGGCTTCAATGGCAAAATTAAGATGTCCGGTACAACGGCCTAGGCCGGACATTCGTTATAATTGTGGGCGGTGAGGTGCGAGAGTGGTTGAATCGAACGGTCTCGAAAACCGTCGTACCCGAAAGGGTACCGTGGGTTCGAATCCCACCCTCAC
>JBKJSR010000743.1:0-10467 GCA_046594355.1 Bryobacter sp. | reverse complement strand
TCGTGTCTTCCAGCTTGCGCTCTTACCGTCCAGCGGCAAATCAAAGGGCTTTCTCACCCAGCGGATCCCGTACTTGCCGCTCACCCGCGCCACCGCGTCGAGCACCACCGGCAGTAGATGCGTGTGCTTGTGCGTATCGAGGTGCGTCGGCCGGATGCCGGCGGCAAGGACTTTCTCCACCTGTGCTTCCAGTTCCTTTACAACATCCCATTCGCCTGCCAGCAATGCCCGGATCAACACACCTACGCTGCCAGGCAAAGCACGGCCTGGCATGCTCAGGCTCTCGCCCTGCACCATCTGCAAATGAACCCCAATATCGAGTTCTGGATTTTCGCTAGCGAGCCGCACGGCATCTTCAAACGCAGATCCGCCAGCCATTAGAGTCGTCGCAGTGAGTATCCCCTCGCGGTGCGCCTGTACAATGCCCGCATTCACATCCCGCGTGAAGCCAAAATCATCCGCATTGACTAGCAGTGTGCGCAAGTGCCCCCCTTAAAAGATCGCCAGTTTGATGCGCAGAAACTTTTTCGGGTTCGCCCGGAAGTCCTTCATCAGACCCTTCATCTCCGCCGAGGTCCCGTTCAGATTCTCATAGAGAGAAGGGTTGATCAGCAACTGACCGATCGTGCCTTGCCCGGAACTCACTTTGTCGAGCATGGTATCTACCCGCGTAATCGTACCCGCAATCTGGTTGGACAATGCATCGCTCTTGAGCAACTGCCCGGCGGTACCCTTGCCTTCGTTCAGATCGGCGAGGATCTTGCGCATCTCAACCAGACTTGCCTTTGCTTCGTCGTAAGCCGATTCGTCTTTCAGCAGCTTGCCTGCCGTGCCTTTGCCAGCCTGTATGTCGGCAACGATCAGGTCCATGCGGCTGATCGTCTTGCGCACATCGTTATACAACGCTTCATCGCTCAGAAGTTTGCCCAGCGTACCCTTGCCCTGATTCAGACTCGCAGTTAAGCGTTCCACTTCTCCCGTAATGCTCAGCATGCGGTTGTAGAGCGCTTCATCCACTAGCAGCTTGCCGATGGTGCCCTTACCCGCTTCTACCTGGTTCACGATACCTTCGGCCTTGGTCAAAATGTTCTGCATTACGGCGATGGTTTGTGAAGCCTGTTCCTGAATGTCGTCCAGTTCCGGAGACGAGCCGCTGGGCAACTCTCCGCCCTTGGCGACAGGCGTTGCCGAAAGACCTTTTTTGATCGAAATCAACTTCGCCCCAAGCAGATTCTCGGCACCGATGGACACCTTCGAATCGTTCGGAATGGAGGGAAACATTTCGTCTAAAACCTCAAGGGTCACCTTGATGATCCGCTTCGGACGATTCTCGCCGGAAAGTGCAATTTCCTCCACTTTGCCGACCAGGACGCCATTCAATCGCACCGGAGCGTTCTTTAGCAAGCCGCCACTCGTATCGAGATAGGCGTAAAGCTTGGAACTCGACGCAAACAGATTGCTGGAGCTGGTGATATAGAAAATCAGCGCCGTAAGCAATACGAAGGCCCCCATGGCGAGTAAGCCAACCTTCAATTGTGCCCAACCTGTTTTCTTGGAAGTCATACCGGAAGATGCCCTCTTGCCCCACTCTGCTCCGCCTTTGGCGGAGGCTGCTGTAATACAAATTGTGACACATAGGAGTCGCGGGAGGCTTCCAGTTGCTCCTGTGTCCCGCTGAATACCATGCGGCCTTCATTCATCACGATAAAGGTGGTTCTAAGATCGCCGTGCTGTCCATAGGGTGCCGTCCGCACGACCTCGTGTTTCACGTCGTCCCAACGGTAGTTCGCTGCCATTGCGCCGTCTTGATAGCGATGCGTCACGAGCACGGTTGTGGTCTTTCGCAATTCCCGCTGTTTCAGGATCAGCGACATGATCGTGTAAGCCGTAATCGGGTCGAGGCCCGCCGTCGGCGAATCGTAGAGCGACAATTTCGGGTTGGTCACATTGGCCCGTGCGATTCCGGCGCGACGGCGCATACCGCCCGAAAGCTCGCTCGGAAACTTGTCCAGGGTATCTCCCAACTCGACAAATTCGAGCGATTCCAGTACGCGGGCATCGATCTCCGCCTCCGGTGCACTCATCTGCTTTTGATTCCGCAGAGGATAGCCGACGTTTTCGGCGATCGTCTGCGAATCGAAGAGGCCTCCCTCCTGGAATAGAACGCCCACTTGACTGCGGATTTCGAATAGGGCCGTCTCCTCCAGATCGGTAATGTCGCGCCCCAATAATCGAATGCGCCCCGAGCTCGGTTTGATCAGGGACATCGCCAGCTTGAGCAGCACGGTCTTGCCGCTTCCCGCCGCCCCCATCAGAATGTAAGTGTCCCCTGGGTTGACAGCGAGGTTGATGCGGTCGAGCACCAGCTTATCGTCGTAGGAAAGGCTCACGTCTTCAAACTCAAGAATGGGATCGGCCATGATTCTCCCGTCAGGTCAAACTCACGAAAATCTGAGTGATCAGCACATCAATTACGAATACCCAGACGCTCGAGACGACAACGGCTTTTGTGGTCGCAAGGCCTACTCCCTGTGTGCCGCCGGAAGTCCGCATCCCGTAGAAACAACCCACCAGAGAGATGATGATCGCGAATACAAACGGTTTCACCAGTCCTTGCACCATGTCGTTCAACTGCAGAATGTTAATCGCCGAGCTCCAGTATTGATTGGCTGTATTTCCGATCACGGTGACTGCGATCAACAGGCCTCCCAACAATCCAACGAAGTCGGCGATGGCCGTAAGTAGCGGCTGCATGAAAGATGTTGCAAGTAGCCTTGGCACCACCAGCTTCTGGATCGGATCCGTTCCCAGTGCTCGCATCGCGTCGATCTGTTCGGTCACCTTCATCGAACCAAGTTCCGAGGCGATGCCCGAGGCGTTGCGGCCCGCGATCAGCAGGGCGGTCAACACCGGCCCCAGTTCGCGGACAATACTGATCGATACCACTTGGCCGGTCTCGGAGGTGGCACCATAGGTTGCGAGAGCGCGCGACATTTGCAGGGTCATGACAATGCCACTGAATGCGCCGATCAGGGCTACAATCGGCAGGCTTCCCACTCCGATCGAATCCATCTGCATCAGGATGTCGTTCCAGTAAACAGGTTTCTTGGTTATGTTCCCTATGCTGCGGGCCGCGAGATGGAGAAAGTCCTGAAAGGATTGTACTGGGCTTTTAAGGTAATCGAGCAACCGGCTTGCCCCCCCGAGGTGAAGTTCAAGTTTTGATGTTAGTATACCGTTCGTGAACGGTCTTACTGCGATTGCCAGCATCCGCGTGGGACACGCAACCGACCTTGAGGGTATCACTGGCTGCACGGTGATCCTGTGTGAAGTCGGCGCTACGGCCGGAGTTGATATACGCGGTGGTGCCAGTGGCACCGCCGAAATCGGCGTCCTCGACCCGATGCACATCACGCCCGCCATCCACGCGCTAGTGCTCTCGGGCGGCAGCGCCTTCGGGCTCGAAGCATCGTGTGGGGTGCGCCGTTTCCTCGAACAACACGAGATTGGATTCCAGATGCCGTCGGCGTGGGTTCCCATTGTTCCGTCGGCGATTCTTTATGACCTCGGGATCGGCAGCCCCCAGGCCCGTCCGTCTCGCGAGATGGGTGAAGCGGCGGCGGCGGCGGCTTTTGCTGCCAAGCCTTTTGCGCCCATTGCCGAAGGGAATGTCGGGGCGGGCACCGGTGCTACGGTAGGCAAAATCAACGGCATGAGTTGCGCAATGAAAGGCGGCCTAGGCACCGCCGTCTGGGAATTGTCGGGAAAATTTAAAGGCATCCAGGTGGCCGCCCTCGCCGCAGTCAATGCCTTTGGAGATGTCCTCGACGAGCAGGGCAGAATTCTCGCCGGCGCACGCCGGTCGGCGCAGAGCCGCCAATTCGAAAACACGGTCCGCAAGATGCTGGACGGTGCAGAGGCAAAATTCGAAGGCGGCAATACAACGCTTGCCGTCGTCGCCACCAACGCGAAGCTCACAAAGGTAGAAGCCACCAAGCTCGCGCAACTCGCGCAAGCCGGGGTCATCCGCGCAATTTCGCCGGTGCATACGACCCGCGACGGCGACACGATTTTCACTCTCTCGACCGGAGCCATGCCTCCGATCGATATCAACGCTCTTGGCATCGCCGCTGCGGAGGTCTTGGCCGCCGCCATCCGCCGCGCAGTCCGCCAGGCGAAAACCATCGGCGGCATCCCCGCTATAAGTTGATATGTCGCAGCCGACCCGCAGCTACCCAGAGCAAAGCTGTCCACGAAGAGTGCATGCTTCCTCTCAAGCTCGTCAAATTCGTGGGCTTCGCAACAACGCCTTCCTTACTCCGTGTAAAGACCCTCGCGCAATGCTTTCTCGCTCCACATCCAGGCATCGCGCGCAATTGTCCCGATGCCGGAGAATTGCGGTGCCCAGCCCAGCACCTGCCGCGCCAAATCGGATTTCGCCACCAGATGCGGCGGGTCTCCCGCCCGCCGCCCATAGATTTCGTGCGGTACCGGCTTGCCACTCACGATCTCGATCGCACGCAAAACTTCAAGCACGCTCACGCCAACGCCAGTTCCCAGATTGACCGCCGTGCTAGCCCCGCCATTCGCCAGATAATTCACCCCAAGTGCGTGCGCACTCCCAAGGTCGCTCACATGGATGTAATCTCTCACTGCCGTGCCGTCTGCTGTCGGGTAGTCGCTGCCAAACACCTTTACGGGCGGTCTCTTGCCCATTGCTCCATAGATAACCAGAGGAATGAGATGAGTCTCCGGGCTGTGCAACTCTCCAATCTGACCTTCTCGATCCGCTCCAGCCGCATTGAAATACCGTAATGCCAGACATTGAAAACCACGCGCTTGCGTGTACCAGTCGAGTAGCCGCTCGACAAACCACTTTGCTTCTCCGTAAGGATTGATCGGGCGCTTGGCGGCGCTTTCATCGATCGGGCTCTCCTCGGGAATCCCGTAAACCGCCGCTGTCGAACTAAAGACGATTTTCCTTACCCCAACGGCGTCCATCGCCTCCAGCAGATTTAACGAGATCGAGAAATTGTTCCGGAAGTACTTGCCCGGATTCTGCATACTCTCACCGACGTTGATCGAGCCGGCAAGCTGCACCACCGCCTCAATCTGGTGCGAAACAAGCGCCGACTCAATTGCAGCCCGGTCCATCAGGTCGCCACGGACCAGAGGCCCCCACTGCACTGCCCATTCATGACCGGCAGAAAGATTGTCGAAGACCACCGGCTCATGACCAGCCAGTCGAATTGCCTTCGCTACATGGCTCCCGATAAAACCAGCCCCGCCACTCACTAGAATCTTCATAGTCAACAGCTATGATAATCCCGCCTTTCAATTTAATCGGCAAGCCTGGGTTGCTGAAGCTGCGGCCAGCTTGGCCGCATTGCTACCCATCCTGTTCCTGCAGCTTCAAAACCATGTACTCCGCCGCTTAAGACCTTTTGGCTGGCTAATCGTCGGGTTCATGAAGGCCGGCGCAGAAGCCTTTAGGCCCAAATTGGAGAATGCGATCTTCGGTGCCTCCTCCATCTCTTCCGGTTAACGCTCACTTTCTCCAGTTGGCGCAGGGCGGGGAATTGAAACTGGCTTGATGCTGCCTGCTGGCGTCGAAAGTTTCAGCGGCCCAATCTCAGTCACCGCATTCGAGATCTCCTGCTCTGCCGGAAGTTTACGCCAAATCCCTTTTCCAGGTAAGGACACAACCCACAGCGCCGCTGCCCACAAAGCCAAGCGGCTCTACGCTCCTTCCGCCAGAACCAAGTACCCGATCACTTTGCGGCTCAAGCTTCAAATCGTAATCTGCCCGCCGAACTTTCGCAACTTCGCATTGGGCTGCGTGTCCGGAGGCAGCATCCGGTTCAGTGCCCGATACGAGTTCCGGATCTCCGCCTCGTCGCTGACACCGAGTTCTTCGTAGTACGCCATGCCTGCACTATCGCCGCCAGACCAGCATCCCCGATGCCGTACCGGCCCCAAAAGTCACCAGCCGGTCAATCATCGTCATTGTCATCCGCCGCCTCTTGTTGTCCGGCACATAGAGCACATCATTGGGCAACAAAGGAATATCCGGCGACTTGCGGGCCATGATCTTCGCCAGCGGAATCGCAATTTCGTTGCGCCCGTTCTCCGTTCCTTCCCGTCGGTAAATGTACGCCTCCTCCGTCGCAAACGGCATCAACCCCTCGCTCAGCGCCAACACCTTCATTACGGTTGTGTCATAGCTATCCCGGATCGGAAATGCCCCCGGCTTCTTGACATTTCCAACCACAAAAATCTTGCTGGCCTCCGGCACGCGAATTTCTTCTCCGCCGCGCAACGGATAATTCAACTCCGCATCTGCCAGATCGATCAACTGCCGCACTGGAATCCGCAGCACCAGACTCGCTACCTTCCCATCAAGCCCAGGTTGCATCCGGCTGAGCAGAATCTCAGATCCCGCATCCGTCGTCAGTCCCCCGGCTCTGCTTAGCGCGTCGAGCAAAGTCACATTGCCGAATGCCTGAAAGGTCAGCGGCTGTTTTACAGCTCCGATCACACTGATCGGCCGACTCACATACTCGGCAACTGTTACCGTCACGCTCGGGTCCACCAAAAGTTTCTCTTTCGCGAGCGCGGCGGAAATCACGCTCTCAAGTTCTCCGGGAAACTTTCCGTCCGCGACAAACCTTGTCTTCAGCATCGGAATCTGGATCCTCCCGTCCTGGCTCACCCGCACTGTTCGCGACAGCTCCGGTGCTCCATAAACCTGAATGCTCAACAGATCATTGGCCCCGATGCGCTGCGATGGCAAATTCGATAACACCATTTGTTGCGCTGACGGGCTTTGCGCCCAAGCGCAGAAGCTCAACACAATACTCAAAACTAAGCTCATTTGCTTTACTCCTATGCTTCTAAAGACGACGTAGCTTTGATTTCCCAAGGCTGCTGCCAATCCAGTCTTGCTCCACCTCGACGGCAATGCTCCGCTGCAATAGGGTCAAACTTAAGACGACCATTGGCCTATCCCGCTCACCCATCACCACTCCGCTCACTCCCTCAAGGGGGCCGCAGCTCAGGCGGCACGCCGTCCCCTCCGCAGGGAAAGGTGCTGGCCCGATCGGCAGACGCGACTCCGCCGCCCGCACCAATGCTTCCAGTTCTTCTTCATTTACTTCTGAAGGCTGCGCCGCGAATCCGACAATCGAATGCACTCCAGGCAGCGAGCCAATCTGCAGGCGCTGTGACGGGTGGAATCGCAAGAATATGAATCCCGGAAAAAAATTCAAAGAGAGGGGGGCAAACCCTTGCGCCTGAAGACGCTCCCGCACCTGCCGGTCTGCTCTTGGCTTTGTTCTGATGACGTAATGCGGGTGCTTCGGCACGACGGCCGTGACCAATTCGCGAACAAACAAGTCCGCGATGTCTCCAATCCTCGGAGCATGGGTTCCCATCTACATGCTCTATCGGCCCGAACTTGGAGCTGCTGCGTATGCCGCCCTCATTTTCAAGGGCTAGCGCTGTCCAACAAGTGGCCTAGCTGATCGGCCGCAAACTCAGCTTCAATTTGTTGAAGTCATCCCGGTCGAGTTCCTTGGCGGTCGCAATCCGGTCATGCGGCACCATCACTACCACCTGGTATTCGTCGCGCGCTTCCGGATACAACTCCAGTTCCTGCGCCCCCTTCGCTTGCAGCTTCTCCGCATATTGCGGCGTCGTAAACGCCACAATGTGCAGACTCGCGTCTCCCAGCTTGTGCATCTCGTAGCACTGCCGGGGCTGCTTCAGGAACAGCCCTCCATCCGAGTGTCCCGGCGAATAGCTGAATCCATAAACACTGTTCGAGATCTTGGACCAACTCAGGCCCTCGTCTTCTTTCGAAACAGGAACCACCCGGTTCGTCGCGCGCAATTTGTCAATATCGTTCTGAGTCATTTAAATCTACTACTGAAATTTCAACACAAAACTATGCGAACCTGTAAGTTTCATCATGTCTCAAGCCGCCAAACCTGCTCCGGTTATGGCCACGGACCCTTGGGAAGACGACCTCTCCAGTCATCTCAACTCCGCCTTTACCACTGCCATCCTCAAACGCGAATCGTTCCATGGCCAGCCCTTCGCCGAGGTGCTGCCGCAAGCCTTTTTGTCCGTCGTTACATTCCTCCGCGACCTGGGCTTCGACTTCCTCACGGACCTCACCGCCGTCGATCACCCTAAGCTCGAAGAACGCTTCGAGCTAATCGCCATCCTCTATTCCTTTAAGGATAATCGCCGCGTTCGCGTCAAAACCCGCTTTGCCGAAAGCTACTCTCCCCCTTCGCTCACCCCGCTCTACCAAGCCGCCAATTGGCTTGAGCGTGAAGTCTTCGACATGTTCGGCATCCACTTCACAGGCCACCCCAATCTTAAGCGCATCCTCATGCCCGAAGACTGGCAAGGCCACCCTCTCCGCAAAGAGAAAAGCATCGTCGATATGGATCGGGACTGGGTTCGGAAACACCTCGGAATCGAGAGCGGCCAATGACGAATTACCTCGAAACCTCCGAGATGGTTTTGAACATGGGTCCGCAACACCCCTCCACGCACGGTGTCCTGCGCCTCGTCCTCAAGCTCGACGGGGAGCGCGTCAAAGCCATCGAGTGTGTGATCGGCTATCTGCATCGCGGCGTTGAAAAAATCGGTGAGAATCGCACCTATACCCAGTTCGCTCCTTATGTCGATCGCATGGATTACGTGTCCGCCGTGTCGAATGGTCTTGGCTACTGCCTTGCTGTAGAAAAGCTGATCCATGTCGAAGCTCCCCCACGCGCTCAGATCGTCCGCGTCCTGTTCGCCGAACTCAACCGCATTGCCTCTCACCTGCTCTGGCTCGGCACCAGCGCCCTCGACCTCGGTGCGATGACCGCACTCTTCTACTGCATGCGCGAACGCGAAGAGGTGCTGAAGATCTTTGAAAATTACTGCGGTGCGCGCCTCACCACTCACGCCTTCCGCATCGGCGGCCTGCAATACGAACTGCACGACACTTTCGAAGTCGAGACCCGCGCCTTTTGCGAAATGTTCAAGCGCCGCATCGACGAATACGAGCAGCTCCTCACCAACAACCCCATCTGGGTCCAGCGTCTCCGAGGCGTCGGAATTCTCACTGCCGCCGATTGCAAAACTTTCGCCGTCTCCGGGCCCATGCTGCGTGCCGCCGGTGTCGCCTGGGATCTCCGCAAAGCGCAGCCCTATTCCGGCTACGACCAATTCGATTTCGACATCCCGGTTTTCCACGGTGCCGACACCTATGATCGTTACCTGGTTCGTATTGAAGAATTGCGTCAAAGCGTCCGCATCATCGAGCAAGCGCTTGAAAAAATCCCTTCCGGCTCCATCATGGCCAAGGTGCCCAAGGTTCTCAAGCCGCCCCCGGGCGAAGTTTACGTTTCCATTGAAGCGCCCAAGGGCGAACTCGGCTATTACATCGTCTCCGACGGTACGCTCCATCCCTACCGGCTCCGTGTGCGTCCCCCCAGTTTCCTCAACCTGGCATCGATTGAAAAAATGGCCGTCGGAGCACTCGTCGCCGACGTCGTCGCCATCATCGGCGGCATCGACATCGTACTCGGCGAAGTAGACAGATAATGGAGTAAAGCCCCGATGATTCAAACTCTCAAAAGGATCTTCCTCCTCGACCTGCTCGATGGCCTCTGGGTCACCTTCAAGATGCAGCACACGAGTAATATTGCGACTGAACAATACCCCAAAGATCGCCCCAAGGTTGGCGAGCGCTACCGTGGCGCGCCTCGCCTGAACATCAATCCCGACAACGGCGAAACGCTTTGCATCGGTTGCGATCTCTGCGCGAAAGCCTGCCCTGAAAATCTGATCGTTGTCGGCACCCATCGCAATAAGGAAACCCGCCGCCTCGACCTCACCTACTTCACTTACGACCTCTCGCGATGCATGTTCTGCGGTCTCTGCGAAGATGCCTGTCCCGTTGACGCCCTCGAACTCACTCAGGATTTCGAGATGGCTTCCTACACCCGCGAGGGTCTCATCTGGGATCGCCAAATGCTTGAGGAAGGTCCGCGCCCCACGCACTACACCCGCTAATGGACGCTGCCCTTTTCTATATATTTGCCGCGATGACGCTCTCAGGCGGCATCCTTACCGTTACGTTGCGCAACCCAATTCATTGCGCCATCAGCCTCATATTGTCGCTGCTCGGAGTCGCTGGTCTCTTCCTGCTTCAGGCGGCGGAATTTCTGTTTGCCGCGCAGATCCTGATCTATGTCGGCGGCGTCATGGTGCTCTTTCTTTTCGTGATCATGCTGATCCACCTCGACGAGGCCGCCAAGCTTCGCAGGTATAGCCGCCAGTGGCCCGTCGCCCTCGTCGCGATTCTCTGCGTGCTGATCGAATTCCTCGTATTCCTGAATGCCGGCATCGTCAACTTGCCGCCTGGCCCCGCTCCCCGCGTCAATCCGCCGGGTAACACAGAAC
>JBKJSR010000656.1:0-10174 GCA_046594355.1 Bryobacter sp. | reverse complement strand
TTGGCCTCGGCGTTCAGGAGAAAGGGCGTCTGTCGTGTCCTGATTCGCGTGGTTCATTGTGTTGGCAACCAGGAGCGCTTCCACCGCCGCCGATATCTCAAGACGATGATGAATGTTCATAATTCTGTCAGTAAATTGGCTCGGGACTCGCACGCTCAAGCGTAAGAAGCTGCCGCTAAGTCCGGCTCACGGTCGGGGCTCAGCATCGCGGAGGCAGCGTAATCGGCTGCCGGCATACGAAAGAATTTAAGCGGTCGTGGTACTAGCGGGCTGTTCGCTAGAGGGCCTCGACAACTTGCATTAAGGTGGTAGGATTTTTCATATAGGGTGGCTGTCGAACTTTAGCCGCCCCAAGGAGGAGATACCCCATGATGAAGTCTGAAGTATTGCGATTTGTTCGTTGCATGACCGTTTCCGTCTTAATACCCCTGATTGCATTGGCCCCAGGCCTGGGCGCGCAGACTCACGTTGTGAGCCCCGCGGACCTGAAGAGCGCCGCCGTCGCTGCGACCAATGTGCGCCAGAACAACCTGGAAACTATTCACCGCCTCGTGTCCTCGGCTCAGATGGCGCACGCCTTCCGCACCGCCGGCATCAATACGGCGCAAGTGAAGACGGCCGTATCGGCCTTGAACGACCAAGAATTGGCGCGACTCGCCGCACGTTCCGAGAAAGCTCAAGCAGATTTCGCGGCGGGCAGGATTACAGACCGGGATCTGCTTCTCATTGTGGTTGGCATCGCGGTTTTGGTCCTAATCATCGTTGCTGTCGGCTAGAGGGTTCGATGTCCCGTTGGGCCAAATTGCTCATTCCGCATGTATTTCTCTGCGGCATCGCTCTCGCAGCAGAGCAGCCGGGCATGTGGCTGGATGTCCCCTATATAAGGCAGGCGAAGAACGGGTGTGGTGCCGCGAGTATTGCGATGGTGATGAAATACTGGCATCGCCAGCAACCGGGTCGACTGGTGGATCCCGATGCGTCCGAGATCCAGCGTGCGCTCTACTCTCGACAGGCACGTGGCATTCATGCGTCCGACATGGAGCGTTACTTGCAGCAGCATGGATTCCGGACCTTTGCCATTCGAGGCGAATGGGCCGACCTGCAGCAGCATTTGGAGAAGGGGCGTCCTCTGATCGTCGCATTGAAGTCCGGGCACAACGATCTCCACTATGTGGTCATCACGGGGATAGATCGGGAAGAGGGGATCGTACACAAGCACGATCCAGCCGAGCGCAAACTGATCAAACAACACCGGGCACTCTTCGAGAAGGAGTGGAAAGACGCGGGCAACTGGACCCTGCTAGCGGTGCCGGAGCACGAAGGCGCTTCGCCCGCACACTAGTCTGGGTATTGTGGTTCGCTTGCGTTGCCTTGCTGAGCAGATTGGAAGCCTCGCAAAAAATCGATAGCCGCGAAGCCTTAAAAAAACTGTTCGACGAAAAATCCTGGCAGCAGGTTGTAGAGGAGGCGCAAGCGGTGCCCGACCCCGGAGCGGATATCGCCTACTACTATGGCGTGTCGCTCGCGCAACTCGGGCGTTGGGACCAAGCGCGGACTGTATTAGCCAGGGGCCAGCATCTGCATCCGGAGGATCAGCGCTTTCCTGTCGAACTGGGAGGGGTCGCCTTTAAGCAAAGGCAGTATAAGGAGGCTGCGAAATGGCTTCGTCGAGGGCTGCGATTGAATCCCACCGATGTCTACGCAACCGACTTCCTGGCGACCGTCTATTTCCTCCAAGGGAATCTTGAGGCAGCGCTGAAGTATTGGAACCGGATTTCCAAGCCCCGGATTGAGAACGTGAAGCTACAGCCCGGACTGCGTCTGGATGCGGTGCTGCTGGATCGGGCCTTCACCTTTGCGCCGGGTGGCACACTCTTCCTGTCCGAATTGCTCACTACGCGCGACCGGGTCCGCGGACTGGGGGTGTTTCCGGTTTCTAACTTTCGCCTGGATGCGCGGGACGATGGGCGATTCGACGCTATCTTCGACGCTCGTGAGCGAAACGGCTTCGGAAATACCAAGATGGAAGCCCTGTCCTCAGCCTTTCGGGGCGTTGGGTTTCAGGCGGTTCATCTGGAATATTTTAATCTCGGACGGTCGGCCGTCAACATTACCTCAGTATTACGTTTGGATTCGCAGAAACGGCGCTTGACGTCTTCTTTGTCTGGACCCCTGGGGCGGGACGCGAGACGCCGCTACTGGGTGGGTCTGGATCTGCGGGATGAAAGATGGGAAATCCCCTCCTATCAAAAGCCCGTCCCGATACAGGGCCAGTTCGGGCTTCGCAGGAATGCTGCAGGAGTTGGCGTTTCGTCCTTTCGTAATGCAGGCTGGAGTTGGTCGGCCAGCGGCGAACTTTCACATCGCGACTACCTTGATGTCTCTAAAGGCGCTGGAGCTTCACAGGACTTGCTTTTGAAAGGCTTGCAGCTTAAGCAGGTCGTGCAGCTAAGCCGCGAGTTGTGGCGAGTACCCGACAGGCGCTTCGAAAGCAGCGTGAGTATCTCGTCGGAGACGGCAACCATCCGGGCGGTGCAGCCACACACTTTTCAAAAGTTGCAGGCTTCGCTGGCGGCCCGCTGGTTTCCGCAGATGACCGGCGACGACTATGCAATACAACAACAGATCCGCACCGGTAAGATCTTTGGCCAAGCCCCATTTGATGAGTTGTTCCAACTCGGCCTGGAACGGGATAACGACCTCTGGATGCGAGCGCACATCGGCACGCGGAACGGCCGGAAGGGTAGTGCTCCGCTGGGGCAGCAGTATTTCCTGTCCAACTGGGAGATAGACAAGAAGCTTTATGAGAATGGCATTTTAAGTTTGAAGCTTAGTCCGTTTCTCGACTTGGGGAGGATGGATTCCTCGCTAGGGATCGGCTCTGGCAAATGGCTTTGGGACACTGGGGTGCAAGCGAAGCTCCATATTTTTGGGGTCGGATTTGCATTTATTTACGGCAAGGATTTGCGCACCGGCAGGAATGCCTTTTATGTCAATGCTTCGCGTTGAAGTTTGGGTATCGGCCGGCATACACGCGGCAGCCCTGGATCAGTGCGTCCTGCTCCATTAACTGTGCGGGAACCGGCCTGCATGGTCCGGGTCATGTCCTCAAGTCTGGTGACATCATCCGCTTGGACAAAGCCGAGATCGAGGTCCGCTCTCGAGACGCCCTGTCTTTCCTACCTGCATCGAAATTCGCGGGTAGGTTTAAGCCCGACAATGCGCCGCTCCCCGATATATCATCTTGGATAAGCGCAGTCGTTGCGCTGAAAGGTTATTCATGACACACCGGATCGCAATCCTCACGTTGGCAGGGCTGGCGCTGCTCTCCTCCTGCACGAAGAAAGATAGTAATGAAGGGCCTAATTCCGCCATAGAAGCACCTGCGGTATCCCAATTGCTTAGCGGGCCACACGTTTTCGTCAGTCTAAAAGACGGAAGCAGGGTTCCAGGTATGATCGTGGCGAGTTCGAAGACGGACATGGTTGTAGCTGGTGACGACGGGATCGAAAGAAAAATACCGCTGAGCCAGATCAAGTCGGTTGAGTACGAAGCGGCACAGAAATCGGAGTCCGCTGGACAAGGGACCCGTGGAGTTACGGGGCCGACTCGGCCTTCCGCACCGGCAAGGCCCCGTGCGGCAAGAACCAACGATTTGCCTGCGGGCAGCGAAATCTCAATCCGGATGAATGAATCGATTGATTCCGCAACTGCCGAAGAAGGACAAAAATTTGACGCCGAAGTTACGCGCGACGCGAAAGACGACAATGGCGATATCGTAATTCCTCGCGGATCTAGAGCAAACGTCGTGATCTTGTCTGCTTCGAAAGGCGGCCGCTTCCGGGGCGCTTCCGATCTGATCCTCGATCTTCAATCCGTGAGCATCGATGGCAAGCAGTACTCAATCGACAGTGCTGAAATCACCAAGAAGGGCAAGTCCGGGGTGGGCGCCAATAAGCGCACTGCTACGTATACGGGCGGCGGCGCGGCGGTGGGAGCGATCATCGGTGCGATCACCGGCGGCCGCAAGGGAGCGGCCATTGGAGCTGGCGCTGGGGCAGGGGCTGGAGTGCTCACCCAAATCCTTACCAAGGGCGGAGCTGTCAAGGTGCCGGCAGAGACGGTACTCACTTTCAGTCTCGACCGGCCACTGCGGGTGAGGGCGGCCCAGTAGAGCCAAGCCCGTGCGAGAAGGCCGCCGTTTTATGGCGGCCTTTAACGGATCGTCAACGCCGCGCGCCACGCTCGCGGTAGTAGCGCAAATCCTCCAAGCGCCGCCCGATCAACTGCCTGTCGCGCCGGTTTAACTGCCTGGCCTGGGCGAGGTCGGCCATATCGCCTATCGCACGATCGAGATTGCCGCGGTCGAATTGGCCGCGCGACGCCCTTTGGTCGAACTCGGCCAGCGCGTGCATCGCGCTGCGAAAGTGATTGGCTTCGTGGTTGTCGACCCTAGTCCGGCGGAACACGTATTCCAGTTCACGTATCGCCGCAGTTACAGGATCTCCGCCCCGGTACTGACGACCATAGCTGCCGTTGTCGTTGTTGCGGCCGTAGGAGTAGCCCCGGTTGCCGTCGCGTCCATGGTCGTCATCCCGGTCGTCATCCCGGTCGTAGCCCCGGTTGTCGCGTTCATAGCCGTGATCTGACTTGCGTGGATTGCCCCGCCGGTCATCGGCCGCAGCAGGGATTGCGGCTGCCGCAATTACGAACGCCGCCATAAGAATTTGTCTGCGCATCTGCGTTGCCTCCTGCCATTTTGATTCGCGTTTTGAGTTGTCGGTTTCCGGCTCTTTTCAGCCAGTGTACTGGTGGTTTCGCACCAGTAGTGCTTCGAGGGTCAAGCGGTGCGTTTTGATGGAGAGCAAGATGCCGGGAGCAATGGGCTATCCTTACTGATTCATGCCTGCAAAAAGAGAAATCTCCGCCGACAAGTTCGTCTTCGGGTGCCACCGCTTTGGTTTCGGACCCGCTCCCGGCGGCGGTGCCGTGGACCTCGAACGGCACGTCATCCCACTGGTCAAGACGGCGTCTGAACTCGGTATCCACGCCTTCGATTCCGCAGTGCTCTACCGCGCCACGCTGCAGTTGGGTCAAGCCCTCCAGGCTCTCCAAATCGATCCCCATTCCATCCGCTTCCAAACCAAGTGCCTCCGCTATCTTGGGCTAACCCTTGGCTCTGCGGTTGAGCACCAGCCGGAAGCGCTGCTGCAAGGAATTCCTCGCCGCTATCAAGGCCTCACCGACAAGTGGGATCCGTCGCCCAAAGGTGTCGAACAGCAGATCTGCCGTGAGCGCATTGAATATGGCGGCGATATCCTGCACGGGGTCGCGCTCCACGATCCGCCCGACATGGAGAAGCAAGTTGGGCTGAATTGGGAGACGGACATTCGTCCCGCTGTCGGCTACCTCAAGGACGCGAAAGCCGCAGGCTTCGTGAAACGCATCGGCCTGGGTATCAAAGAACCGGCTTTTGTCGAACGTTTTCTCGCCGAAGAACCGGGCACGCTCGACTATGCCGGCATCACTTTCTGCCCCGCTATACTCGGCCCCTTGATGAAGCTTATTCAAGCGAGTGAGCGGCAGGATTTTGAAGTAACATTGATGGGAATCAATTACGGGCAAGCTTTTACACTTACCGCAGACCCCATTTCCGCCCCGCCCTTTCTGTATAACTACGAAGTAGCCACAACAGAAGAGCGTGCGCTGATGTCGCGCTTTTACCACATCTGCGGCTCCACCCCGTTGTTGCATCTTGCCGCAGCCGTTGCCGGACTGCTGGTCGTACATTTCCCGAAAACTGTTACCCAGATCGTCACCTCCACGATGACGCCGAGCCGTCTGGTCGAGACACTGCGGCTGGTTCGCGAAGCCGAAGTTCCCGCCACCGTCTGGAGTGAACTCAAAGCGGCCGGACTGATTCCGCGCGAATTCCCGACCACCTGATCTTTCAGTAGTCGTCGTGATGGAACGCCCCCGGTGTATATTTCATGGGGCGATTTGAGCGGCGATGTTAACCTTTTATTGGGTTACAACGCTTGGCATGGTCGCGCTCCACACACGTCGCCGAAGGGATTCAGGGCGGATCCGTCAGCTTAGAATGCGAATTCGCAGAACATTTTCTGCCCCGGCTGCGTGCCTTTTTCCGCGCCCGGACTGAAAGCGCCGACTGGGTGGAAGATCTCACGCAAGAGACCATCCTTGCCGCCCTGCTCTCGCTGCGGGCAGGCCGATTGCGTGAGATGGACTCACTGGAAGCATTTGTTCTCGGCATCGCCCGCAACCAATTAGCCGAGGCTGTCCGACAAAAAGCGAAGGGTCCCCCGGCACCCCTCGAAATTGAGATTGAGTTAGTGACGGGTGCGCCGATGCTGGCACCCGAATGGATTCTTGCGGTGCGTGCTGAATTTGATGGCCTCGACGAGATCAGCCGACGAATTCTGTGGCTGATTGTGGTGGAGGGCTTTCGTCCATGCGAAGTCGCGGATCAGGTTGGTTTGACCGAAGAGGCGGTGCGGCAACGCAAATCGAGGCTGCTGCGCCAGCTTGCAAAGAAATTTGGCCACGCCGATGTCACAACTTCCGATCAGCATACGACTGTAATAGAGATAAGCCCTTCGGGGGACAAATTATGAACTGCCGCAGGGTCGCATCGGAAAATATCATCGAAGATTATCTGGCTGAGAAGCTGAGCGGGACATCTCGCGATGCTTTCGAATTGCATTATTTCGAATGTGAAGAGTGCTTTGAACAGCTCGAAACCTTGCGCCTGATTCGGCCGATTCTGGCAAAGATGCCGGCTCCGCTAGCGGCTAAAGCGGCGAGGCAGTCGAGGAGCTTTAGCTGGGTCTGGATGGCTGCCGCAGCGGTGATCGTGGCGGTAATATTTGGGTATTGGCCGCGCGGCGGGTCCGGCCCTGAAACCAGTGCGGTAAAAGCACCGCCGCCGACCGTAGCGCTGCTGCAACTCGCGGAGATACAGCCTGCCCCCTATTCGCCAACAGTATTCCGCAGCGCTTCAAAGCCGCCCGGCCAGGACTTCGAGCGGGCGATGCAGCACTATCAGTCGCGCCAGTGGCTGGATGCCTCGGAGGCGCTGCTGGCCTTCGCAAGGCGGCATCCGGATGTACCCGCCGCTTTGCATTTCGCAGGGATCAGCCTGCTGCTGGCAGGCAAGAAAGAAGCCGCTTTGACCGCGCTGGACCGCATCATCGCCATGGGTTCGGACTCGCCATTCAAAGAGGAGGCGCAGTTTTATCGCGCGCAGGCACTGTTGCTCTCAGGGCGGCAGGACGACGCGAAAGCGGAGTTGAAACGCCTGGCTGGTTTGCATGGCGACTATGAGGCTCAGTCGCGAGCCTTGCTGGCAAGGTTTTGAACAGCGCCGCACAGAATGCCGGCTGGCTGCTATTGATCCCTTTGCTCCTACCCGCGCAGACGCCTGCCGGGGTACGCGCGAAGATTCTGGAATGGGATGCCGCCGCCGCGCTGAAAACTGCGCGATCGCTCGTAGCGAACTTTGAAGGGATCGCTTCGCCGGAGCATGCAACCGCTCTGGACCTGCTGGGCGAGAGCATGAGTCTCGCTGGAGATCCTGCCGCCCTTGATGTTCTCGAACAGGCAATGGCAATGAAGGTGGCCCTCCTGGTGCCGGGCCATCTGGCATTCGCCGAGACACAGCTTCGGATCGGCGCCGAGCGCGACCTGCGCCGCGACTGGCGCGCAGCGCTGCTGGACTACCAGCAGGCTATTGCGATTGCGAAAGGCCATCCGGGTGCAGGCGGCGACCACATCCGCCAGTTGGCTCTGCTGGGAATTGGCGGCGTTTTGACTTCGCTCACACGAAATGAAGAAGCCCAAAGCGCTTTGAATGAGGCCCTTGTTCTGGCCGAAAGGGAACACGGGTACGCCAGCCGTGCGACCCGCGACGTCGTGCGCGGACTCAGCGCGTTGGCTTATTTTAAGGGCGATCTCAAATTGGCGGAAGGCTACCTGGCAAGGATCGCCGGGGATTCGATATCCCATCCGGTGGAGGCTGCTCAAACCCGTTATCTGGCTTCAGGCCTTGCCATGGAGCGCAGCCGTTACGAAGAAGCCGCCACGGGTTACCGCCAGATAATCTCGTTGTATGAAAATCGGCTTGGACCCGGCAATCGGCGTTTGATTCCCGTCCTGCGTAATCTCGCCCGGTGCCTCCGTTTCCAGGCTCAATTCCAGCCCTCGATCGCCACAATCGAAAGGGCGCTGGCGATCAGCATTAAGGCACATGGAGCCGAAGGTTCAGCTTCCGCTCAGTTGCTTGGCTCCCTGGCGACGGCGAAGGCCGAGAGCGGCCAGTTCTCTGAAGCGCGTGAGCTTTACGACCGTGTGATTGCGGCCCAAGTCGCGAATCTTGGACCCTCCCACCTGCAGGTCTCGGTGGAATTGTTCAGCCTCTCCAATCTGGAACAGGTCTTGGGCGACTTTGATAGCGCCCTGCGTCATGCCGGGCAGGCGCTGGCGATTCGTGAGGCCGCCGAAGGCAAAGAGTCGGCTCGTACAGCATCGATCTATGCTTTGTTAGGCCGCGTCAATGGTTTGAACGGAAACTTGAAACGCGGGCGTGAGCTGGGAGAAGTGGCGGTTGCAATTGGGCGCCGGACCGTCGGAGACGCGCATCCCCGCACGGTATACGCAATCTCGGATCTAGGCGAAATCCTCTATCTCGCGGGCGAATACGACACGGCCCGCGTCCGTTTTATGGAAGCGCTCGCCGGGCAGGCGAAGCTATTTGGTGAAGACTCCATACGCACCGCACAGAGTCAATACAACTTGGGCCTGGCGGAACGTGCCTTGGGCCACCACGCCGAAGCTTTGGACCGATTTACACGAGCCAGCAAGATCTGGCGGAACGCATTTGGCGCGGATTACCCGCTGCTTGCAGAAACTCTGGCGGGCACGGCTGCTTCGCTTGCCGCGCTGCAACGGGCACCTGAGGCGTTAGAACCCGCAATCGAGTCGGCCCGAGTGTGCCGGGTTTCACTGTTCGCCGTCGCCATGACTGCCGCCGAGCGCGAAGCCCTGCTGTATGCGCGCGTCGATCGCGATGGTCTCACCTTGGCGATTGATCTGGCAGCATCTGGACACCTGGATAGCGTTGGCGTGCGAACTGTTTGGGATGCTGTCATCCGCGACCGCGCCGCCGTGCTCGATTCCATGGCCCGCCGCCGCCAGTTGGCCCAGGCGGGTGGCAAGACCGCCGAATTGGCCGAGCAGGTGTCCCGCTGGAAAAGAGACCTGGCGTGGGCGGCCCTGTTGGGCGATCCAAAAATTTACGTATCGAGGATTGCAGAGCTTAGGGAAAACCTGGACAGCGCCGAACGCCAGCTTGTGTTGCAAAGCTCTCACTTCAAACGGGAGGCCGCCTGGACGCGCGCCGGTCTTGAAGAAGTGACTGCCGCCTTGCCTGCGGGCGCGGCGCTAGTGGGATTTGCGCGTAGTGAAAGCAATTACGTGGCCTTTGTATGGTCGGCTCGTGCCGCTGCGGTCGCTGCAATTCCTCTTGGTTCCGCCGCCCGCATTGAAACACTGGTGAAGTCCTGGCACCGTGAAATGGAACGCGAAAAGGATTCGGCTGGACGCAATGCACGCCGTAACGAGGCCGTTTACCGCGCCGCCGGATTTGCGCTAAGGCGTGCGGTATGGGATCCGCTGCAGCGTCATTTTTTTTCAGCGCACACTGTATATGCCGCACCGGACGGTGCCATCCAATTGGTGAATCTGGACACACTTCCGACCGGCGGCAATCGGTATCTGGCAGAAACTGGGCCACTCATTAAGCTCCTCTCGGCGGAGCGCGATCTGGTCGATTCGCGTGCGCCGGCTCAGGCGGGTGGACGGTTACTCGCAATGGGAAACCCCACCTTTTCCACGCTTGCCGCATCGGCGATTGGCCGCTCGGGGCAGTTCCCCGCGAATTGCCTCGATTCGGACCTGAGCCGTTTTGCGGATCTTCCCGCCTCGGGCGTTGAGGCTCGTGCCGTAGCCAGACTGTGGGCGGCCCGGGGGGATGAAAGCCAGGTTCTGAGCGGCCGCGACGCGTCTGAGTCTGCGCTGAAGAATTTAGCCCCGGGACGGCAGGTGATCCATCTAGCTTCGCATGGATTTTTTCTATATACGGATTGCCGACTGCCGA
>JBKJSR010000526.1:0-8359 GCA_046594355.1 Bryobacter sp. | reverse complement strand
GTCACGATAGCGAACGTGAGCACGGGGGTACCCTTCTCAAGGGATAAATTAACGCAGACCGGCTTCGATCAACACTGAGGTTTTAGGCCCCCAAAACAAGACGGATACGGTCACAGACGATACGTTCGGCCACCCCGACGGCGTTGGCGTGAGCCAATGCATCGTTGTCGGCAATCAGGTTGTCGATGTTGGAATTGTTGGGTTCGAAGTCGGTCAATTTCCCGTGGATCTCAAGGTTGTCTTCCACGGATGTCCAGTCGAGGTTTCCGACGGCGCTCAGGCTGGGCCGGATCCTGTTCTGTTTGGTCTGAAAGAAGTTGAATTTTTGTTTGGCGCTGACGCTTTAAGACATCTGAGCTGTTCCGTCAAATGGCAAGGCCGATAAATTTGCTCATGCCCATTTTCTTTTCCCACTTGATTTCCACAGCCCGATCGGCTTTCGGCTGAGGATTCTTTTGGGCAATTGACTTCGTGTAAACGAGTTCGCTGTACGGGACGTTGTCTTTCCAGCAACGGAATAGGATGCGCATCCATTTGAACGCCAGTGCCCTTACGGCTGTGTTGTGGCCTTTGCCGGCTTTGCGTTGGTGCTCATAATACTCGCGTGCCCACTGGGAGCCGGCCATGGACACGATTCCCACATTCCGTCGCGGCGACGGCTGTGGAAAACCCTTATCTCAACCTTTCTCCTTTGGAGAAACTATAAGCATTAATCATGCCCATGGCTGTGGAGCGCTCTCCCCCAGGAAACCACTCGGCAATCGCTTTGGTTACTGCCGGAAAGCCACCGCCTTCGCCCATCCCCAGCAGAAAACGGCAGATCGCCAAACCGATAAAGCCCGTGGCCAGCTCGTGGGCGGCGCAGGCCAATGACCACACAATCATGATGACTGCAAAGCCGGTCTTGGTGCCAATGACATCAATGAGCTTGCCGCCTGCGGCATACATCACGGCGTAAGCGACAAAGAACGCAGCCTGCAACTGTTAGAACTGCGTGTTAGACACGGGGATCTCTTGTTGAATAGCAGAGATCGCCACTGAGAGAGTTTGTCGATCCAGATAACTAATCGCGATGGCCGCGCTCAGCAGAAGCGCAATGCGCCAGCGCCTGTCGGCTACCAAGTAACTTCCACTAGCGAAACCCCTTGGCGGGGTAACCCAAAGCTGAGATCGATTACGCCCTGCTTGGGCGTCATCCATTGGGGCGAAGTGAGTAACTGTAGTTGTCCGGCCGCTTCAAGGGCGGAGTACTGCTCGGGAGTCGGTTGTTGCGGAGATCCCATCGCTTTCCATGCAGTGTAGGAGTTCGAATATTTCTCGTCGATCCGGTAATGCTTGACCAGCGCGCGCTTGACGGTGGCAGGAATGCCGGCGACCTTGAGCGCGACTGACGCGGGACTCATCTGGATGTCGTCGTCATGATAATTCCACGCCATCACATGGATCGCCCGCTCGGCTCGGCTCGCAAAAGCGTTGATATCTGCCTGAGCCTTTACTCCGCTTTTCACCATGTCGGCCAAGGCCACGGCACCGGAACTCTGCACGGGCAAACGCTCGCCGCTCATCATGCCGAACATGCGAAAGACATTCAGCACCGGCTTGTCAATGCCGTTAGTCGCCAAGTCGCGGAAACCGTCAAAGTAAGGCTGATCTTCAAATTCAAACGCCCACGTTACTGCGCCTTCAAAATTGACACCGTGCTTGGCGGCAAGTTCGTGCTCCCGCGCAAACGTCGCAGCGGTGTAGCTGGAATACATGGTGCCATTGCGATATCCGTTCTGCGGATGAAAGCGCACCGAGCAAGCGGCGCAGCCTTCCGGATCGGACTCGCCAATAATAATCGGCAGCCGCTTCAACGTGGGGAACGACGCCACGATCGCGAAGCCGCTATCGAAGTCGCTCATCTGGAACTCACTGCCCATCTGCACCCGGTTCTCAATGAACTTTGGGCGCCCTTTGGCGTGGAAGCTGATGTAGTCCAGCGGCGAACCCGTCTTGCCTGTAGCATAATTCTTGCCGCTCACCACATGTTCCAGGAACGCGCGCAGGAACTTGGCGGCCTTCTCGCTTTTGGGTCCGGTCGTCGTGGGCCCACCAATGCGGATCGCCGGCAGCGCCCGCTTCACAGCGTCTGCGGCGTGGTCGTAAAGTTCAAAGAATTGTTCGGGCGTGCCTTGCCAGTAGCCGATATCCGGCTCGTTCCAAACCTCCCACCACCAGCTCGCCACTTCTTCACGGCCGTACTTTTCGACGCAATGCTTCACCCACTGATAGACCAATTCGCCCCACTTCTTGTGATCTTTCGGCGGATGAGCCCAGCCAGTGAAAATACGATTGTAAGTTTTGTCGGGTCCCCATTCGTGCCGGTAAGGCTGTGGCTTCACGCTGAGCGCTTCCGGCATGAAGCCAATCTCGACCAGCGGCTTCATCTTACGTTCGAGGTAAGTATCGAAGATCCGGTCCACAATCGTCCAGTCATACTTCGGATTGCCCTGGGCGTCTTCCGTGTAGGCATTGGTGGAGCCCCACTTCAGCGCGGCCACACCGTCGCCTGTAGTCAGCAGATTGTGAGCGCGAACATGCACCGTAACCGGGCTTAGTGCAGCCAGTTCCGATAACAATTTCTTGCCGTCTTTCATGTAAGTATAATTTGGTTCGTCGTAGCCGAAGTAACTCCACACGGGGCGTAGTATCCCGGCGGGGCGGGCGGCGTCCACTTTGATAGTGACGTCCTGAGCAAAGGCCGTCACCGCGAGCAGTAAATAGAAAATGCGCATAGTTGTTTTAGAAAGTGTACTTGAGTGCCAATTGGATCTGGCGCGGAGTGTTCGATGTAGCCGTGACGCGGCCGCCGGCGGCAACGTCTATATTGGTATTCGGGCCGAGGAAGCTAGCCGTGTTCGTGAGATTGAAGAACTCCGCTCGAAACTGAACCCGCGTCCCTTCCGTGACCTGAAACTGCTTGAAGATCGAGAAGTCCAGGCTCTTGAATCTGTCCTCCCGGAGAATGCCTCCCCCCGAATTGCCATAAGTGAAGTTCGCCGGAACGGTGAAGGCCGTCTTGTCGAACCAGTTGTCGAGTGTGCGCGAATCGAGTTTGCCCGAACCGATGCGGTTGGGCCTCTGTCCTCCGATACCGTTGTTGGTGATGTCGCGCGAGACCGTCGGCGTGAACGGGCGTCCGCTGCGCAGTACCAGAATGCCCTGCATCGTCCAGCCGCCCAGCACGCCCTCCACCACCCGGTTGCTTTTAGTAAGGAACTGCTTGCCCTTGCCGAATGGAAGTTCCCAGCCGGTGCTCATGGCGAGATTGTGCGGAATATCGTATCCAGCCAAGGCCCGTTCCCAGCCAGTGTTGCCACCCACGGCAGGCGTGTTGGCAAAACGGGTCGCCTTCGACCAGGTGTAGGAAACAAGGTAGAAGAGGCCTTTCGCAAAACGCTGCTCCAGCTTGCTTTGCAGTGAGTGGTAGGTGGAAGATGCGTCCTGCGTGAAGTAATTGATGCCACCGTAGCGCGGGTAGGGACGGCGAGCCTGAATGCCGCCCGCGCCGGCCGGCGGGATGTTTACGGCGTTGGTGGCCGCAAGAAACGAACCCTTGTTGCCGACGTAATCCACTTCGATTACCGTTACGGATCCGAGTTGGCGTTGCACGCCGAAGTTCCAGTGCTGGTCATACCCCATGCGAGCCTTGGTCAAGGCCGCTCCGAGGCTGGGTGCCGCAGTGGAGCTCAATGGCGTGCCCAGAAAAAAGTTGCCCAGCGTTCGCACGGGGGGCGCCGCATCGTTGAACGCCGTCTCGTCCAGCTTGAATGGCACAACATTGTTGTTCACCCGTGCCCCGCTCGACTCCACTTCATAAAAGAGTCCATAGCCGCCGCGCAGCACTGTGTTTTCGCCAAATGGCCGCCACGCTAAGCCTATGCGCGGTGCCCACTGGTTTCTGTCGGTCGCGGTAATCGAAAGTGGCAGCCCGGCTTGGCTCGACGTGCGGATCTGATCGCGGAACAGCGCGTAAGAGGTGGGAACGGCAAAATTTGCCGTCGAATCAATCTGATCGCTCTTACCGGCGATCACCAGCGGTTTGGCGTTAGTTCCATCGAAGGTTCCCAACTGGTTGCGGTAGCCGCTCAACCAGGGCGAGTATTCGTAGCGCAGGCCAATGTTTAGAGTTAGTTTGCGTCCGACCTTCACGTCGTCGTGAACATAGAAATGCCAGTAGCGCGTCTGCCCTCCGAAGGTGTCGGCGGGAAAGGCGCGGGTGACCTGGCGCGGCAGACCGAGCACGTGGTCGGCGAACGCGTCACCGGTGCCGCCGGGCGACGCCGGGTTCTGAGTGTTTGCGCCGTTATATGCGAACTGGCCCACGAATTGTTTCGAGTCCGTGAACAGCGGTTGCCAGTATCGGAACTTGCCGCCGAATTTAAAGATGTGTCGGCCCTTGATCCAGGTCAGGTTGTCGGTGATCTCATGCACGACAAGCGACTGCGTCTTCGGTCGCTGATCGAAAGCCGAGCCGTTCAACGACGCATACCCGGCCCAACTGAAGTCGGGAAATGCGCCAGTCACTCCAGGGCGTTTCGTTTCTTCAAAGCCGCGCACCCCCGCTTGGCCGTTGATGTCCACACCCTGCTGGAATGCGATTAGGTCGACTGTCATCGGCATGTAGTTGTAACGCAGCTCATGCATGACGTTCGGGCTTAGCGTGCTGGAAAGGCTGCCGACGATGTTGGACGCTTTCGTTTCGAGCGGCGCGTAGCCCACTTCCGGAAACGAATTCGGGTCGTTCTGGCGGTTGGTGTGAAAGCTGTAGCGCGCAAAGAACTGGTGCCTGTCCGTCAGACGGCGGTCGAAGCGCGCCGTGATCTGGTCTGTATCCAGAGCGCGGGCGGGCGCAAAAACGAAGTTGCTGACGCCGCTATTTGGATCGGGCATGAACTTGTTGAAAAACACGGCCTGCGGCGAGATGCGATTGGCCGGAATGACGTTACCGGGGAATTGTGTCCTCGCTCCACCGGAGAGCGTTAGCGGATCGTAGATGCGCGGCAGGCCGGCGCGGCTGAAGTCGCCACCCTTCATGGCACCCGATGGCACAATATTGTTGAACACCAGGCCCTGCCGTTCCCTCATCCCTTCATAGGCAAAAAAGAAGAACTGCCGGTCTTTTCCGGAGTAGCCGGGCACTGACAGCGGACCGCCAATCGTCCCGCCAAACTGATTGCGCTTCAGCACTTCACGCTGGCGGGCAAAGAAGTCGCGCGCATCCAACTTGTCGTTGCGCAGAAACTCGAACAGGCTGCCGTGAAAGCTGTTGGTGCCCGATTTCGTCGTCGCGTTCAGCATGGCGCCCGCGTTGGAAAACTCGGCCGAGTAGGCGCTCTGTTGCACTTTGAACTCCTGCAACGCATCAATGGACGTGTTGATGTTGGTGCCGCCCTGGTGGTGGTCGGTCACGTTAACGCCGTCCAGTAGAAAGGTTGTTTGGCTGCCCCCCACACCGCTGATCGCCATGCCCGACACGTAGTTCGCACGGATGCGCAACTGGTTGCCGCCGCCCGGCAGCAGCGCGCCGCCTGGCAACAGCCGCGCCAGTTCGTAGAAACTGCGGCCGTTGAGGGGCAGGTCGACAATTTGTTTGTTTGTAATCACGTGGCCTAGCGTCCCCGACTCGGTGTCGAGCAGTGGCGCGTTCGTGCTGACGTCCACCGTTGTGGTGGTTTCGCCCAGCTTGAGCGCCACGTCCACACGGGCCGATTGCCCGACCACGATCTCGACATTGCCGACCGAAGTGGTCTGAAAACCTTTCATTGTCACCCGCACGGTGTAAAGCCCAGGGTTCAGGCCAGTGACGACAAAGTTGCCGATGCCGCTTGTCAGCAGCGTCTGCGATTGGTTGGTGCCAGTGGCTGTGATGACGATCTGGGCAGCCGGTACCACTGCCCCGTTCGGATCGGTGACAGTCCCGACGATGCGGCCCGACTGCACTTGCGCGGCAACTGCGGTGGCAAACAGAGTTGCCAGAAAAAAGAAACGGCTCACGAAGACCTCCAAAGTCAACAAATTGGTACTGCCAATATATCCCAACAAATTACCGCTTGCAATGCATTTCTCTAGGAATTACGACTTGAATGCTAAGCTTTGGTTGTGCCGATTGCGAGCAGACGGACCATTCCCGCGAAGCAGGATATCACTGCGCGACTGATCACAGCTTTCAAGTCGATGATCGCGGACGGAACCCTGTCGCCCGGCCAGCGCTTGCCGCCCGAGCGTGATCTGGCAGAAAGTTTCGGCGTGGCGCGATCATCACTGCGTCAGGCATTGAAAGTGCTTGAGATCATGGGCGTCATTTCCCAGCGGGTCGGTGATGGCACTTACTTGAATTCCGGCGCAGCGGCCATCCTTGGCGAACCCATGGAGTTTCTAATTCTGCTGGATGGCATCACGTTTCATGAGTTGATGGAAGCTCGCTTGATTGTGGAGCCCAAACTCACTGCGCGTGCCGCTGAGCGGGCCACCCCTGAGGACATCACGGAGCTCCGCGGAGTTCTGACGGCGATGGAGGAGGCTGGGGAAGATCACACCCGCTTTGTGGCCCAGGACCTTCTGTTTCACCGTACGATCTTCCGCATTGCCGCAAATCGCGTCTGCGGTCTGATGTTCACTGTCGTTCATCAGAGCCTGGCAAAGCTGATTCAGCTCACATCGCAGGTCGTGCCGAAAGAGCACACGCTCGGTTTGCACCGGCGCATCTTTCACGCCATCCGCAAGCGTGACCCGGAGGAAGCTCGTCGGAGAATGACGGAGCATCTGCTCGACGCCCGTGGCCTGCTGCTTCGCGCCGCCGAACAACAGTCGCGCGTTGGCGTCCGGAGCCGGGCGCAACAGGCCTTGCGCGCTGTGGCACCCTTCCCGCGAAACATTTCCTGACACTCGATGCGTTCCTCCTGCTGCGCCTCGCAGTCTCTCTACTGCTCGGCACCGGGACGTCCATCGCCGACTAAACAAGCTATCGCTTGCCATCGTCTTCAAAGACCCATCTGATCTGGCCGACTTCAGCTCCAACTTAGCGCCACGGAATTGCACAGGCTTTCCGCTTACCCTGATGAATTAGACTTTGAGCACCTCTTGACCCTTCTTTGATCAAGAAAACGCAGACTGGAAGGCGAAAAGGATACTCGTCTTCTCTAGTCGCCAAGCGTAGAGTAGTCGCCAACTCGCTGAGGCGCATCGCTTACTTTTCTACGGTCTTCCGCACATCCTCCGAAGGCAGTGACAGACATTCTAAAAATATATTCCCTTTCGATTCAACAACTTTCAAAACACAACACATTTCGTCGCTTTTCCCAATGCTAGCTTCTGTAATCGAGAGAGAACCCGTGAGCCGCAAGGTCCCCGGGCCCTCTCTATTTCGAACAAAGAAAGAAGAGAACAATCATGTCCTCACAAGCCAAAACAGAAGCGAACCGCGCCAATGCGCAACACTCCACGGGGCCTACCTCATCAGAAGGCCGCGCAACCTCCTCTCGTAACGCCGTCAGTCGCGGCCTGACTGCAAGCCCCAACACCCTCTTCGCTTCCGACAAAGAAGCGCAAAACGGCTTCGCCCAGCACATCCAAAAATTGCGTTCCGATTGCCTCCCCGAAGGCACTCTCGAAGAAGAAACTTTCCGACGCTATGCCTTCGCAACATTCCAGATCAATCGCGCCCAGGCCCTCGAACTCCAGTCGCAAGACCGCTGGGTCAACGACCCCGATCATCCCCTCTGGTTCTCCCAGATGGAACGCTTCATCAAACTCGGAGCCCTGCAGGAACGACGAGCCGACCGCTCGCTCAACGAACTCCGTAAACTCCAGCGCGACCGTTTCGCCGCCCTCGAAGTCCAAGGTGAAATCTACGCTTACGGCAAAGAAGTAACTTTCTCCAAAGTTCTCCCCATCGCTGACCTCCGCACACAGAACCTCTACAAAACAAGCGCCGGCTTGATAGCAATCTCCCTGCTAGCCACAACCGAAGAAGCAAAACTCATCGCCAAAACAAAGCCAACCCCAATTGGCGAGGGTGACGATTACATCAAGCTCTCCCACGAAGACCTCATCCGCCTCGGTGTAGAAGCCGGCCACCTGAAACTCTAACCAAACAAACCCTGTACCTTTCTCTTAGGACGATTAAACTCGTCTCAGTCGGTCACTTGCCAGGGAGCGCCAAACAAACCCCGTGCCTTGAGCACCTCGGTTGGACATTTGCCCTTGGCAGGAGACACGCAACGAGAGCTCCAGTGAGAAGTCCGCGCCCGACCCCGGAGCGCCCGTACAGGAACCGATGCAAGTTGCGCAGACCGAACCCATTTACAAAGGAGAA
>JBKJSR010000481.1:0-2634 GCA_046594355.1 Bryobacter sp. | reverse complement strand
AGTTGGAAAGACTTTTTGCCGGAATTGTAGACGGCGGCATCGGATTCGGCGAGGCCGTATTCGCGGGCAACGGAAGGGAGGGGGAGTTCGGGTGTTGACGACTCGGCGCGCTTCCAGTCGTCAATCGAGGGGGGAAGAATTGCGGCGAAGAGGAAGAGCGCCGGGACGATCATGAGTTAAACTCCGTGGCACTTTTTGTATTTTTTGCCACTGCCACAAGGGCAAGGTTCGTTGCGGCCGACTTTTTGGCCTTTGACGACGGGCTGGGGCTTGGTGGAAGTAGAATCGCCGCCGATGTATTGGAGGGCTTCGAGTTCTTTTTCCTTTTTACGCTGGATGTTGCGGGTGAAGTCGGTGAGAGCGGCAGCGGCGGCCGGGACCGGAACTGGGGCTGAATTGTCGTCGTCATCGCCATCCTCCTCGTGAACTTGGATGGGGGAAGTGGTCAAAATGTTCCCCTGTTCATCATATGGCTGCAAAAAATACAGGTAGCGGATGGCTTCGTCCTCGACTCGGGCCATCATGTCCTGGAAGAGAGTGAAGCTCTCTTTCTTGTACTCGATGAGGGGGTCCTTTTGACCATAGCCGCGGAGGTAGATGCCCTCTTTGAGGTGGTCCATCGAAAGGAGGTGGTCTTTCCACTGGTTGTCGATGACGTTGAGCATGATCATGCGTTCGGTTTCGCGCATGACATCGGAAGATACTACGTTTTCCTTTTCGTCGTAGCGTTCATTGAGCTTCGCGATGATTTCGTTTTCGAAGAGTTCGCGGCCCGAGTCCTGAAGTTCGGCGGTGTCGATTTTGACACCGAACTGGGTGAGGATATCGGATTCGATGCCGGTGAGATCCCACTGATCGGCGCGGGCGTTTTCCGGACAGCGGGCATCGATGAAAGCACCGACGATGGAAGTGATCATTTCGCGGACGCGATTTTTCTGGTCGCTACCGGAGAGCATGGCACGGCGGAGTTCGTAGATCGCACCGCGCTGCTTGTTCATGACGTCGTCGTATTCGAGCAGGTGTTTGCGGGCACCGAAGTGGTTGGCTTCGACGGATTTCTGAGCGGCTTCGATACGGCGGGTGATGAGGCTGGATTCGATGGGCACGTCTTCTTCCATGCCAAGGCGGAGCATGAGGCCCTGGATCTTGTCGCCACCGAAGATACGGAGCAAGTCGTCCTGAAGGGAAAGATAGAAGCGCGAGCCACCTGGGTCTCCCTGACGGCCGGCGCGGCCGCGGAGCTGGTTGTCGATGCGGCGGGATTCGTGGCGTTCGGTACCGAGTACGAAGAGGCCGCCGAGGCCGGTGACTTCATTGTGTTCGGCGTCGGTCTGCTCTTTGATTTGTGCGTATAACTCTTTGTACTGTTCGGCGTGGACGCCATCGGGATCCTGACCGGCGCGGACCATCTGGTCTTTGGCGAGGAACTCGGCATTACCGCCGAGCAGGATGTCGGTACCGCGGCCGGCCATGTTGGTAGATACAGTGACGGCGCCTTTGCGTCCGGCCTGGGCGATGATGTGGGCTTCGCGTTCGTGGTTTTTGGCGTTGAGGACTTCGTGACGAACGCCGATTTTGCGGAGGGCACCGGAGAGGCGCTCCGACTTTTCGACGCTGATGGTACCGACGAGGACGGGCTGGCCCTTCTCGTGCAGCTCCTTGATTTCCTTGGCAGCGTTGCGGAACTTTTCTTCTTCGGTGCGGTAGACGATGTCGTTGAGATCCTTGCGGATCATGTTCTGGTTGGTGGGGGTCTGAACGACGTCGAGCTTATAGGTCTTGCCGAACTCGGCGGCTTCCGTGTCGGCTGTACCGGTCATGCCGGAGAGCTTTTTGTACATGCGGAAGTAGTTCTGGAAGGTGATGGTGGCGAGGGTCTGATTCTCGCGTTCGATCTTGACGCCTTCTTTGGCTTCGATGGCCTGATGGAGGCCGTCGGACCAGCGGCGGCCGGGCATGAGGCGGCCAGTGAATTCATCGACGATGACGACTTCGCCGTTCTGGACGACGTATTCGCGATCCTTCTGATAGAGCACGAGGGCGCGGAGGCCCTGCTGGACATGGTGGTTGAGTTCCATGTTTTCGATGTCGTAGAGGTTGCCGCAGTTGAGGAGGCGTTCGACCTTGTGGACGCCTTCTTCGGTGAGGGCGACGTTGCGCTGTTTTTCGTCGACGGTGTAATCGCCGGTGAAGTACTTTTCGCCGGGTTCTTTGCCGACGATCACTTCGCCACGTACGAGGCGCGGAATGATGGTGTTGATGCGGTAGTACTTGTCGGTGGACTCTTCGCTGGGGCCGGAGATGATGAGAGGGGTGCGGGCTTCGTCGATCAGGATCGAGTCGACTTCATCGACGATAGCGAAGTTGTGTTCTCGCTGGACGCAGGACTCGAGGCGGAACTTCATGTTGTCGCGGAGGTAGTCGAAACCGAACTCGTTGTTGGTGCCGTAAGTGATGTCGAAGGCGTAGGCCTCGCGGCGGTCCGTCTCGGTGATGTCGTGGACGATGCAACCGACGGAGAGGCCGAGGAAGTTATGGAGCCGGCCCATCCACTCGGAGTCGCGGCGGGCGAGGTAGTCGTTGACGGTGATGACGTGAACGCCCTTGCCAGCGAGGCCGTTGAGATAGCTGGGG
>JBKJSR010000443.1:0-7076 GCA_046594355.1 Bryobacter sp. | reverse complement strand
AGAAACGGCACCCAATCCCGCCGCTCCCCTCGACCCAATCCACATCACCCTCCTCGCCTACGAAAGACTCGAGGACGAAAAACCCTCTTTCGCCCGTCAGGAAGCTCAGGAAACTCGGCTCTGCTCGCTCTTCCAGCGCACCCTCTCCCGTCTCCAGCAATCCCGCAAAATCGTCGAACAGCAAAAAAACAGGAACGAAACCAATTTCGAGTTAAACGCTTTACACAGAGTGATTTAGGCACCACCCAACAATCCGGCTAAACCCGTTTCGAGCTAGCCAAAGCTCACCAGCTCTCTGACAACCGAATCCGCATTTTTCACTCCAGCCGGGCTCACGCCCAAACTCCGCGCGGCTGGACGAAGGCCGCAAACATCCCCTTCAGTTACGCGCCCGCCTGTGCGACGCTAATCTCATGTCAATCTTCAGCCTGGATGCTTCCCCCAACCATCGGCTGATCTCCGCGCTCAAGGACGGTCGCTCCCACATGATCCCGTCCAAGAAGCCGCCCAAGCATTGCATCGTCTTCGTACACGGCTTCAACGGCAGCGCGCTCGATACGTGGGAAGGCTTCAATTCCAAAGCCCTCGACGACCCGGCTCTAGCCGAAACCGACCTCGTCTTCTTCGGCTACGACGGTCTCAAATCCAACGCCCTCGCCGCCGCCTCCTTCTTCTTCGATCTCCTCGACAGCCTCCTCGGCAAAGGCGGCACGATCTCTTCCGTCCGCCCCAATCCGCCGGCCTATGAAAGCTGCGTCCTCGCCGCACACTCCCTCGGCGCGCTTGTCACCCGTTGGGCTCTCCTCCGCGCCTACCAGCAGAATCAGGATTGGCTCCCCAATATCCGCTTTCTCCTCTTCGCCCCAGCCCATTCCGGCGGCATCATCGTCGACAGCATTACAGACCTGCTTGGCTCCAATCCCTTCACGGAACTCCTCGGCAATGCCGCCAAAGCAGGCATGCCCTTGCTACAGGAACTCCGGCCCGGCTCCCCTCTCCTCAAAGCTCTCGAAGACCAGACCCGCGTCGCCATTGGTGCTGGCTGTAATGCCCTCCGCGCCCGCCGCGTCATCATTGCCGAATACGAACAGGTCGTCAGCAACCTCCCCTTTCCCGGCGATCCTTATCCCACTGCCATTCGCGACGCCACCCATACCAGCGTCTGTAAGCTCGCCAAGTTTCCTGAATTGCTCAATTACGTCAAGGAGCTCCTCTAATGACCGGCACAGATAGGCTCGAGAATTGGCTCTTCCTCACCGGACGCCTATTCCGTGGCGATACCCATCGGCTCATCGCCGACCGCTTCGAAAAATCCACGCCTGACGAGCTCAAACACCTCCTCCGCCACCACATCCTCGGCAGTGTTGTCGACCCCGCCGAAGTTGCCTTCCGCCGCTCCATCGACGACTGGCTCGGCGAAGTCAGCCTCCTCTACCTCTCCTGGCTTTCCGGTTATTCTTCCGATCCAGCCAATACCGGCCAGGGCAACACCCTCCTCGCCATCCTCGATCACGCGTCTTTCAAGCCCTATTACGAAACCTATTACCCGATCGCTTTGCCTTGGCTCTTCCGGCTCCACCTGGCCGAAGAAATCCATTTCGAAGCCGAAGCCGCCCCCGGTGCCTTCGAACACTTCGCCAATCTCTACGAGCGCTTCCGCAACGATCCCGATCTCGGCGCTTTCCTCGACTTCCTCGATGGCTTCTCCTACGGCGGCACCGAGCTCCGAATCAATCTCGATACCATCGCCCACTCCTTCGAGAATCCTGATCGCATCGTCGAAGCATTTACCCGCCCCCGCTCCCAGGCAACTCCGCTCGACAGAGCCATCGTTGGCTTCCTCCGCTTTGCCACCTTCAGCACCTCGCTCTACGAACTGCTCGAAAAATGCAAAGACTTGCCAGTGCTTCAATCCGCCTTCTGGTTCTTCTACGCCTTTTGGTACCGCGAATACAAGAAGGACGCCAAGAGCCTCTCAATCCAGGCCATGAAAAACGCAACTGCCCGCGTGAGTGCCTCCGACCCCGAACTGGCCGCCATTGCCGCTCAAAGCCAACAAGACATCGAACTCGTCATGCGCTCCCTCACCGACGGCCCCTACGCCCAGGCGCTCATCGCCAAAGTTCCCGCCGCAACGCTCGGCACTCTTTCCTTTGACGCCAATGCCGGCATACTGCCAAAACCCGGCTGGGCCGGACACTTCGCCGCCTATAAGAACCCCATCCCCTGATCACTAGCGCGGCAGCGTAATCACTCCCCAAGGCGCGCGAACCAGTTTGATCTTCTTCGTAACAGTCTTGGTCGCAACATCGATCACCGACAAGTCGTTCGAAGGCCCGTTCGCCGAGAACAGAGTCTTACCGTCGGGCGAAAGCGCAAGCCCCCAAGGCCGCTGTCCAACTTCTACTTCTCCCTCAACCTTGCCACTCGCCGCATCGAGAAAGAACACCTTCTTGCCCCGGCCAGTGCTCACATAAAGCGACTTCCCATCCTTCGATAGCAGCACCTTCATCGGCTTCACCACACCGGGCTGCCCCAGAGTGACCGTCTGCAAAATTGCCTTCTTCGCCACATCGATCATCACGATCGCCGCGTCGTTTTCCGCATTCACCCAGGCTCGATTCCCATCCGGCATAAACGCAATCGATCTCGGCCGCCGTCCCACTTTGATCGTCTCGATGAGCTCTGCCTTCCCCGTATCGACAACCGCAACCGTACCGGCGTCTTCCCACGTCACCAGCGCCAGCTTCCCGTCCGGGCTCACCGTCACCCCTTCGGGCTCCTCGCCCGTCTTGATCTCCTTGATTACCTTCTCTGCCGCGAGATCGAGAATCGACGCTCCCGCCACATCCTCATTCGAAACGTAGAGCAGCTTGCCATCCTTGCTCAGATCAAACTCTTCCGGATCCGAACCGCTCTGGATCACCTTCACCAGTTTTTGTTGCGCTACATCGAAAACACCGATGCCATCCGCGCTCTTGTCCGGTGGCGGCAAGGTGCTCTCGTCTACCCCCGGCCCCGCGATCGGCGATCCGCTCAGCGCCACATAGATCGTCTTCCCGTCTGGACTCGCATGGATCCCGCGTGGCCGCTTCCCCAACGGTATCGTCGCCGTTACTTCCATGGTCGTCGAGTCGATCACACTCAGATCGCCGCTCGCTTCATTGGTGACATAAATCCGGTAACCGGTCTTCTCTTGCGAACACCCCACCAGAATCAGGACGAGTAGAACAGGCAGCAGTCGAATCATGCCGCCCATTATTTCACTCTCCGTTGAAGCTGAAGTTCAGGCTCTGCTTCCCGCCTGCGGCAATCGTCACCGTCTCCTGCTTCAACCCCAGCTTTTCGTGCCAGGCCGCGACTGTGTATGTTCCCGGCGGAATATTCTTGAGCTCAAAACTTCCGTCCCTGCCCGTCACGGCAAAGTAAGGATGATCCACCACACCCACCCAGGCGCGCATCCATTTGTGTACGTTGCACTTCACCGGTATCATCAGCTCCGGCTTCGCAAACCGGCGTGAGATCGGCGTGTCTTGCGGCGGTTGACTCTGATTCCATTCGCGATTCACTTGAGCCATTGGGTGTATGTTGTGCGTTACCGGATCCGAATTTGTCACCCGCAACGCTTGCCCCGTCTGCATCCCCACTACCCTCGGTAGAAACCAGCAGCCCCTCTGATCAATCGTCACCGGCGTCTTGGGCGATTCAAAACTCTTCCCCTCTAGCCCACTCTTCAGGTAGAGAAAAACGTTCGCCAGCGTCCCATCCGGATTCACGATCACCGCCTCGTCTTTCCTCGCTGCCGTCGGATAAAGCCGCAAGCATTCCGGATCCTGTTCCATGTCGATCACCACCGCATTCACCGTGGCTCCGGCATAACGTATCGTTCCAGTGACACTTCCAGCCGTCGCTGGATCCACCACAAAAACAGCTTTCTTCTCTACAACTTCCTTTGGGCTACACCCCATCAGCGACAAGGCAACAAGCAATCCGTAGCGCTTCAATGTGTACCCTCTCCAGTTAATGATTCGAGAAAGGCAATCAGCGCCTCCCTATCCTTGCCGCTCAGATCCAGTGGCTTGATTCTGGGGTCCCGGTATTCATTCGAATTGCCCCCGCCAATGTAAAAATCCACCACTTCCCGCAAGCTCGTCAAACTGCCGTTGTGCATGTAAGGAGCAGTCTTTGCGACGTTGCGCAGCGAAGGCGTCTTGAATGCCCCTTTGTCGGTTTCATCCTTGCTCTTCTCATAGCGGCCGAGATCCGTCATCTCGCCTTCTTCGTTTACCCCGACACCGAGGTTATGAAACAGCCCATCGGTGAACAGGGCACCACTTGGAGTAATCAGATGACAGCTCACGCAATTGCTCCCAAACACGCTGAGGCCACGTATCGCCTCGGGACTCAAGGCACTCTTGTCCCCTCCGTATTGATAGCGGTCAAAAGCCGAATTGCCACTCAGAAGCGTTCGCTCATAACTGGCAATCGCAGCTTGCACCTTCTTCATCGTGATCCCGCCTCGTCCAAAGGCCTTCTCAAAATCCGCCACATAGCTTGGGTCGCCACCCAGATTCGTGACAAATAACCCATGCTTATGGTTCATCTCCAACCCATTGCTAATCGGCTCGGCAGCTTGATCTTCGAGGCTCGCGGCACGGCCATCCCAGAATTGCAGCCGCCCATACGCCGAGTTCCATACGGAAGGCGCATTGCGTCTGCCCTGCTTCCCGCCAACGCCAACGGAAACCCTGCGGCCATCGGCAAACCCCTTTGCCGGGTCATGGCACGACGCACAGGAGATCGTGTTGTCCGAAGAAAGTTTGGTATCGAAAAACAGCCGCTTCCCCAGCGCAATCTGTTCGACGGTCAGCGGCCTCTTGCTCTCCAGTGGAGGCAAACCAAGCGGCACTTCGATTTTTGCCAGCGTACCTTGATGCCGCTCGCAGCCACAGAGCAGGAGCACCAAAAGAAGCATCAAGCATCTTACAAGGATTAACATCTCTCTATACTTATTATCAGGAATGAAGTTTTTTACCGCTGTCTTCTTTATCTCTCTCGCCGGAGCCGCCGACAAGCTCAGCTTGCCCGACGCCCCAGGCAAGCTGATCACTGAGAAGCGATGTGGATCCTGTCACGGAGTCAACATTTTCGTGAACCGCCGCGAAAGCCAGGAAGGCTGGAACGCCCTCATCGAAGACATGCTCCGCCGCGGCATGAAGGGCGAAGACGACGAAGTCGGCGAAATCTCCACATACCTCTCTAAGCATCTATCGAGAGCCACGCCCGCCCCCCGCGTCAATGTCAATCGGACAACCGCCCGCGACCTCGCCGTTGGCCTCGGCATCTCTGAAAAGAAAGCTCGCGCCATCGTCAAGTTCCGCGAGGCAAACGGCAACTTCAAGAGCATCGAAGACCTCTTGAAGGTACCGGGCATCGAAGCCCCGCCCATAGAAGCCAAGCGCAGCGAGATCGACTTCTAATTAGCCGAGCCCTTTTACTTTCCAGCCCGGCCTGTACTTCCGCTTCAGAAAGGCATTGGCCGCCTTCTCGTTCCTGAATCGCAGCCGCGAAGCATCCCATTCGAGAGTGGTCTTAGGAAAGCGCGTCGCAAGACTTCCCAGCAAAACCGTCTCGCTCAATGGACCCGAATAATCAAACGACGCCGAGGTCTTTCCCTTCCCTTGAATGGCATCGACGAACTGATGGTAGTGATTGTTCGTCTGCAGCTCCGGCAACTTATAATCCTGAAACGAGAGCGCCGGAAAGAACGACGGCAAGGCAACATGAGGCAACAACATGACCCCCTTCGTGCCCACAAAGATCGATCCCTGATCCGGCAGTTTCTTGTCTTCGATCAGTGCCTGGATCTCTTGGGGCGGTCTCTCATCCCCGTCATACCAGGTGACCGCAACCGTCTTGCCGTCAGTGAACGGAGTACCCGGAAACACATACTTTACAATCGCGTTCACCGCCCAACTGTGTTCATTGGGAGCCGGCCCTTCCGCTCGCACCGTCAGCGGCGAGTTCACTCCGAGAGCGCCAAAGACCGGATCGTAAATGTGACATCCCATGTCGCCAAAGGTTCCGGTGCCAAACTCAAGGCGCTTCCGCCAGTTGCCCGGATGGCAGTAATCTTTGCTATAAGGTTCGCTGCGCGCGACACCGATCCAGCCGTCCCAATCCAGTGCCGCCGGCACGGCATCGCTTTGCGTTGGCCGAGGATTTAAGTCGCCCCACTTCTTGTTGCTCCAGGCGTGAACTTCCTTCACCTTGCCAATTGCGCCGGCCTGAATCACCTGCACCGCCGTCCGGTATTCCGCATGCGAGTGGATCTGAATGCCCATCTGCGTGACAAGGCTTTTCGAGCGCGCATACTCAGTGACTTTGCGCGACTCTTGTACGTGCGATGTCAGTGGCTTTTGACAATAGACATGAAGCCCCCGGCGCATGGCCGCCATGCTCTGTGGTGCGTGCATATGGTCGGGAGTACCAACGCAAACCGCATCCAGATTCTTGTATTCCTGATCAAGCATCTTGCGCCAGTCCTGATACAACTTGGCGTTTGGATACTTTGCCGCGACACGGCCTGTATTGCCCGTGTCAATTTCGGCAACGCAGACGAGGTCTACAGAAGCGTGGCTGGCGATGCCGCTCAGAGTCGCCCATGCCATGTTGGCCGCGCCCATCGAGGCCAGACGAACTCTGCCGCTCGGTGGTGCCGAGATCAGGTTACGAACAAAGAAAGGAGCAGCGAGTAGAGATCGTCTTGAAAGATTCGACATAATAAATTCTAAGATAGCCTCAAAGGGAACTAACGACGATGCTTCGATCCGGTTTTTTACTTCTGCTCACCTTCGGCCTGCTGAACGGCCAGGCAGATCCCAAGCGCTTTGCCGCTTCGATTGCGGCCTTTCACACACAGGATCAAGTGCAGCCGCCTCCGAAGCAAGCCATTCTGTTTATCGGCAGCAGCATCTTTCGCCTCTGGAATGATTTGAAGGAACAGATTGTGCCTTTACCTGTTTTCAATCGGGCCTTCGGAGGATCGCAAACTGCCGACCTGCTGCCCTATGAGC
>JBKJSR010000285.1:0-11084 GCA_046594355.1 Bryobacter sp. | reverse complement strand
CCGGCTACCTCACCACCCCCTTGAATTCGCGGATCATGGTCAGTTGCCGTTTTGCTTCGCCGGCGAATTCAAAATGAGGGTTGAGGCGTAGCGCGGTGGAGAGCTTCTCTTCCGCCTTGAGCAAAGTGTCGCGAGAGTTGCGCTGGTCGAACCATTCCGTGTAGGTCTTGCCCAGCAGAAAGTAAGTGCCGGCGTCTTTGTTGTCGATGCGTAGAGCGCGGTCGCAGGCAGAGACGGCTTTCGCGTATTCGTCCATGCCGCGAGCAGAATCGCAAATGCCAAACCAGGCGCTCCACTGCTGCGTTTCGTGAACCCGTTTTTGACCGACGTTGCGCTTGCTGAAGCCGGAGCCGATCAGATAGTAAGCGAGGACTTCGTTGACGGGAGGCTTGAAATCATTGATGCGCAGATAGGTGAGGTAGTCGCCAATGGCCTCGGCGTAGCGCTGCTGGAAGCGGCGGGCATCGGCGCGGAACAGAAAGGCGCGGGCATCGCGGGGGTTGAGTTCCAGAGCGCGGCTGGCGGCGGCTTCGCTTTGCTTGAAGTCCTGCGCGAAGAGGTAAGCATCGGCCAGCATGACATGTGCTTCGGCGCTTTTGGGATCGCGTTCGAGAACGGCATTGAGCTGACGAATCGCTTCGCTCGAATCGCCAGATTCCGTGAGAACGGCTGCGTAGTAAGTGCGAAACTCGGTGCCGTCGGGGGTGAGATCGACAGCCTTTTTGCATGCCTTGAGAGCTTCGCTGGTCTTACCCAGGATTTGAAAAGTAAGGCAGAGGTATTCGGCTGCTTCGCTGTATTTTGGTTCGAGCTTAAGAGCTTTGTTGAAATTTGCGACGGCGCGATCGAGGTCGCCGGTGCTCTTGCGGCGCGCGTAGATGGCTTGACCAGTCTTGAATTCTTCACGGGCGGCATCGCCAATGCGGCGCTGGAACTGGATGCGCAAATCGACTGTGATCTCCTGGCCTGGACGAACTGTCACTTGACGTTGCGCTGGATCATAGCCTTGACGTTCGCCGCGGATTTCGTGCTCGCCACTGGCCAAGCCAGGGATGACGAGCTTCTTCCCCGCCCCAACTTTTCCGATGCGGTTGCCGTCGACATAGATCTCGACGTCTTCAAGGTTGGTGGTGACGATGACCGTGCCCTCCTTGACGGGAGTGGCGGTCGCTTTGACTTTTTCGCGCCGTTGGGGGATGAAGCCGAGCGCCAGGTCGGCTGGGAAATTGCCACTTTCCTGAGGGTTTTGAGAAAGTCCGCGCGCTTTTACATATTGACGGACTTGACTGCGCACGTATTGGACCAGCTCGTCGGCGCTGACAATGCCATCTTCAGGTTCGACGTCGGCCTGGCCCTTCCAGCCCTGCACGAGAAAGTAGGCGAAGACGCCGGAGCCGCCCGCGAGATCGGGATCTTCAAAGCTGGATTCGGCTTCGCGGCTTGAGGCAAGTGTAAAGAAAGAGCCGGGCAGATTCTTGAACTGGTCGTTGATCTGCTTGGAGCTGAGGCCGGGAAGAATCTTTGCGGAGTGGCAAGCGTCGGTGAGGAGGATCTTGTTGCGGGCCTTGACTTTGTTGGCCAATACATCACCAAGGCGGGCCATATCGTAGCCCGTATCCTCGGTGTGCTCAAAAGCGAAATCGTGGGGGGCGAGATAGCCTTTGCCCTGATACACGAAGCCATGGCCCGCGAAGAACACGATGACCCGGTCCTCTTCTTTGGCGACCGAGGGCAGCCATTCTTCGAGCAATTTAGCGATGTTCGCACGGGTTGCCTCTTTGCCGAAGAGAGTGCGGACGTTTTCAGGTTCGATCTGCCCACCTTCGCGCGAGATGACAGTCTGGTAGACGGAGCGGGCGTCGCTTTCAGCATACTTGAGTTGCGCCACGGCGGGGAGGTTTGCGTAGTTGCTGACGCCGATGACGACCGCATAGCCGCGAGTCAGCTTGACCTCGCTCTGGTAATCCACTTCATTGGGAGCGAGAATCAGATCGCGCTTCTGCATGCCTTGCCGTAGCTGGGCGGCAAGCATCATCGCGAAGATCAGTAATAGTGCAACTGGCCGCATACGTATCGACTATAAGCCTTCGCTAAGAAAAGCGCCAGTGGCGGGCAAAACGGGTCGTTTCGGCTTTAATTGCGATAGGATAGTGGCCCAATGGCGAAAGAAGTTTTTGATGTCGTGATTGTAGGGTCGGGTGCTTGCGGCGGCACGGTGGCCGCGCATCTGGCGAAGGCGGGCGTACACGTTTGCGTTGTCGAGGGCGGGCCGAAGATCGAGACGCGTACCGACTTCAACACGCATGCGATGCCCTTTGAGTTTTCCAATCGCGGAATCCCGAAGATGCGCAATAACAAGCCGGGCTTCGATACGGAACGCTCGCGGGGCCTTGGCGGCAAGTCGATGTTGTGGAACGCGGTGGCGTGGCGCTTCGGGCCGCGCGATTTTGAAGGCTATACGCGCGACGGTATCGGTTACGACTGGCCCATCGGCTACAAGGATCTTGCGCCTTATTATGAGCGGATTGAGCGGGAGGTTGGGGTGTGCGGGAATCTGGATGGTCTGGAAGACTTGCCCGACGGAATCTTTCTTCCGCCTGCGCCGATGAAGTGTTCGGATCTGCTGATACAGCGGGGGGCAACGAAGATGGGCGTGAAGGTGATTCATGTCCGCAAGGCCACGCTGACAAGGCCAAAGTTTGGACGACCGGCTTGTCACTATTGCGGCAACTGCATGGCGGGTTGCGATGTGGCGGCGAAGTACAATTCCTGGGACGGGCACATGCGGCCGCTGATGAAGACGGGCAAGATTACGCTCCAAATGGATAGCGTGGTTTACGACATCCCCGTGAATTCCGAGAACCGTGTGACAGGGGTGAAGTTTCTAAACCGCACGACGCTTGCGCCCGGTGAGGTGCATGGCAAGATCGTGATTCTCGCGGCGGCGTGCGTGCAGAATGTGGCGCTGATGCTGCAAGCGAAATCGGGCCGCTATCCAACGGGTATCGCCAATTCATCGGGACGTGTGGGTAAGGATTTTATTCCACACTTTACGGGTGGCGTGGAAGCGTTTTTGACGAAAATGATTGGCAAGCCACTTAGTAACGACGAGGGGTTTCTCGATCATGCCTATCTGCCCAGCTTCATGCACACGCGCAAGCGCGATTATGGAAGAAGCTGGGGAGCGCAGTTTAACTATCAGAACCGGCGCAGCGTTGGCTGGGCGAGGTCGATGCCAGGGATGGGGGATGCCTTCAAGAAGTCGGTGAAGGACCGCTATCCTGCTTATTTTGTGTTTTCGCCTTATGGAGAAAAGACTCCCGATGAGAAGAGTTATGTGGATCTGGACCCGGCGAAGAAAGACAAGTTTGGGCTGCCGGAAGTAAGGCGCTATCTCTACTGGAACGAGAACGACATGAAGATATTCCGCGACATGCAGAAGCAATCGACGGCGATCCTGGAGGCGGCAGGTGCTGAGATTCATCAGGTGTATCAGGAGCCGCGCCCGAATCACGAGATGGGGGGATCGATCATGGGCAAGGACGCACGCAAGTCGGTAACGGATAGTTTTGGCCGCACGCACGATGTGCCGAACTTATACACGCTGGGCGGCAACATTCTGCCCTCCGCTTCGGAGAAAAACCCGACGCATACTTTCATGGCTCTATCGGCGAGGACCGCCGAACATCTGATCGATCGCTTGAAGAAGGGGGAAGCATAAATGGCCGAAAATGTTTACGGCGATGGGCGCCGCGAGACGATCAAGATCATTGGAGCGATTGGCATCCAGTGTGCATTTCCGTTCGCGGGCGACGAACTTTATGGACAGCACCAGCATCCTGCGCCAACCAGGAGCGCGGACCCTGGACCGCCGAAGTTTTTCGATGCGCAGCAATTTCAAATTTTGTCGCGAGTCTCCGAGTTGATCGTTCCCGGGGCGACTAAGGCACAGGTGCCGAACTACATCGATCTCGTTGTTCGCAACAACGAAATGCACAAGAAGACTTATACGGACGGGATCGCGTGGCTGGCTGCGAAGAAGTTTCTTGAGCTGAGCGAGAAGCAGCAACTTACGATTCTGGAAGCGCTTTGCGCGCAGGTGGATCGCGGTGAAGTGAACTCAAAGGAGCTGAAGTTTTTTCGCGCCGCAAAGAATATGACTGCGGATGGCTACTACACCTCTCGCCCAGGGCTGGTGGAAGATTTGGGTTATCTGGGCAATCAAGTCCTGGCAGAATTTCCGGAGTGCACACTCGATGAACACTAAAATTTGTATTTTGACGCTGGCCTCATTGGGGCTATTGACGGCGGGCCGACGCCCGGCTGAATTGAATTTCAACAAGACGATGCTAGACGGGGGATCGGCGGAAACGGCTGCGCTGGCCGACATCAATGGAGACGGCAAGCTCGACATTGTTTGTGGCGAGTACTGGTATGCGAATCCGACCTGGAAGCGGACGCAGTTTCGCGAGTTGAACTTCGACAACAACTACATCGATGCTTTTTCCGACCTGGCGCTCGATGTAGATGGCGATGGCAACATCGATATCATCACCGCGACTTACTTTCAGAAGAAACTGAGCTGGTACCGGAATCCGGGTAAGAGCGGGGGGGGCTGGCAAGAGACGGTGATCGATATGGCGGGCCCGGTTGAATTCGTCTTTCTGGTGGATCTCGATAACGATGGAAAAGCGAGGGAGTTATTGCCGCAATATGGCGGTAAGGTCTCGACGGCCTGGTTTGGCCTGGAAGGCGGCAAGTGGGTGAAGCATGAGGTGAGCGCGGCGAACCATGGTCACGGCATCGGTGCCGGGGATATTAACAAGGACGGACGCATGGATATTCTGACGCCAGAAGGCTGGCTGGAAGCACCAGCGAATCTGGTTGATGCGAACTGGCGTTTTCATCGTGATTTTCCGGCGCTCAAGAGTCTGAGCTTTATGTATGTCGTCGATGTAAACGGGGACGGCCGCAATGACATCGTCAGCGGGAATGCGCATGATTACGGCGTATTTTGGCTGGAACAGAATGCCGGCGGAACTTTTGAGATGCGCATGATCGACGATTCGTGGTCGCAGCCGCACACGATCACGATGGTGGATCTCAACAAGGATGGCAAGCCGGATTTTCTTACCGGAAAGAGATTCATGGCGCACAACGGCAGAGATCCCGGGGAGCGGGAGCCGTTGGGAATTTACTGGTTTCAATTCGTCAGGGAAGCGAGCGGCAAGGTGCAATGGATCAAACACGTAATTGATTACTCGACGCGTACTGGAAGCGGCATGCAGATGCCCGTTGCCGACATCAACGGCGATGGCGCGCTGGATTTTGTAACACCCGGCAAATCAGGCCTCTATCTGTTTCTCGGTGTGAAGTCTACTTTGTAGCACCGTGGCGGACCAGCCACTTAGCGAGCAGGTCGGCCCAGGAACTGAGCACCCAATCGCCGGGTGCGAGTCCGACGCCGTGGCGGCCATGTTCAAAGATATGCATCTCGACTTCGACTCCGTTCTTGCGTAGCGCCGCATAATAGGCGAGCGCATTTTCAACGGGAACAACAGCGTCGTCAGTGGTGTGGAAGATGAAGGTGGGCGGGGTGTCTTTGGTGACTTGCTTCTCGTTGCTCATGAGTTCGGCGAGCTTGGGGTCGGGATTGTCGCTGCCAAGTAGGTTGCGGCAACTGCCCTTGTGCTTCCACTCTTCTGTGCAGGTGATGACCGGATAGCTGAGGATGGCGAAATCGGGGCGTGTGTCTGGCGTGAAGTGAGTGGAGATGGTGGAGGCGAGGTGACCGCCGGCGCTAAAGCCCCAGACGCCGACTCGTCTGGAATCGACACCCCATTCGGTAGCGCGCCTGCGGACCAGACGGAAGGCTTCGCTGACATCGTCGAGCATGGCGGGATGCTGGTGACGCGGGCCAAGCCGATACTTGAGCACGAAGGCGTGGATGCCCATGGAGTTGAGCCAGCGGGCGATCTGGAGGCCTTCGTGATCCATGGCGAGAGCACCGTAACCACCACCGGGGCAAATGACGACGGCGGCACCGCTGGCCTTGGCCTTGTCGGCAAGATAGGGGGTGAGTTCGGGGTGATCGCGTTGGTCTTCAAAGACGCCCTTCGAAGGGTAAAGCTGGACTGGGGTTTGCGCTAGCGACAAAAGGAGAAACAAAGTTGTGATCACCTCCTCAAGCTATTGCATCCGAGGGCCGGAAGGCAACTGCTTCCGATTCCGCTTCGGCTTCAGAATTAGAAACGCGGACCAACTGTTTGCCAAGATTGTCACCGTGCAGCATTCCAATGAAGGCTGCGGGGGCCGCGTCGATGCCACCTTCGGCGATCTGTTCCGGGAACTTGAGTTTGCCGGCTTTGTACCAAGCTGTTAGTTCAGTCAGGGCCTTGGGGAACTGCGCCGAAAAATCAGACACCAGAAAGCCGTGCGCTTTGGCCCGCTTGATGATGAGCTGGTGCAACCAGCGGGGACCCGATTCGGGCTGTTCGAGATTGTATTGGGAGATCTGCCCACAGACGGCGATGCGTGCGTGGATGTTGAGAAGCGGGATAACGGCGTCGGTGATTTCGCCGCCCACATTGTCGAAATAGACATCAATGCCGGAGGGGCAAAGCGCAGCGATTTTGGCGGTGTAATCCTTGGTGGATTTGTAATTCAAAGCAGCATCGAAGCCTAACTCGTTGATCAGGAAATCGACCTTCTCGTCTGTGCCGGCGATGCCTACGACGCGGCAGGACTTGAGCTTTGCGATTTGACCGACAATGGAACCGACCGCACCAGCGGCACCCGAGACGAGAACGGTTTCACCCTGTTTGAGTTGCCCGACGTCGAGGAGGCCGAAATAGGCAGTTAGGCCGGTCATGCCGAGGACGCCGAGCGAGGTGGAGAGGGGTGCAAGTGTGGGATCGATCATGCGGAGTTGAGCCGGATTGCGGATCGCGTATTCTTGCCAGCCTAAATCGCCGGCGACGTGGGTGCCAACAGGGAAGGCATCGCTGGCGCTGGCAACGATGACGCCCACAGCGCCGCCGGTCATCACTTCGCCAATCTCCACTGGTTTGGCATAGGATTTGGCCGCACTCATGCGGCCTCGCATGTAAGGATCGATCGAGAGCAGGAGGATGCGAATGAGTACCTCACCCGGAAGTAGCTGAGGGAGTGGAGCATCCTCAATTCTGAAGTCGGATACTTTGGGAAATCCCACGGGCCTGGCCGCAAGAAGCACCTGTCGGTTGGTGAAGTTCATATCCTATAGTCGCTTGATGCGAAGGCCCTTGTATTCGATCCAACTGCCTTTCTGGTGGGCCTGGATCAGGATGGTGCCCGCACCGGTGCGGTCGAGCTTGTTGCAATCGACGACGGTCTCGCCGTTAATGCGGACCACGCATCGCTTGCCCTTGGCGGTGAGTTGAAAGAGAAACCACTCTTCAGGATGGATACGAGGATAGGGCTTGGCGCGCTCGATGCCGTAGAGGGAACCAGTAGGGTAAACGGCACCTTCTACATCGTGGATCTGAATTTCGTAGCGAGGGTCGTGGTTCTCAGCGCCGCCACGGAAGAGGACGCCGCCATTCGAGAACCTGCTTGCACGGACGTAGCATTCAAAAATGAAGTCCTGGTAGCGCGACTTTGAGACCAGGTAGCCAAGTCCGTCGGCGCGCAGGACGGGGCCGATGGTCTCCCAACTGGCTTTTTCGGATGCCGTCCATTTCGAGAAATCTTCGGGGCTGTCGTAGAGGAGTTCCCATGATTCTTTGCCGGGCAGTCGAGTGATTTTGAAGTTGCGATAGCGGAGCGGGTAACTGAGGCTTTCGATGCCTAGGTGGCCGCGGCGGAGGCGGTGTTTCAATTCTTCATTCGCTTCGAGATCGAGGTCCTGAACCAATTCACCGTTCCACCAGACTTTGAGGCTTGGCCAGTCGAGACGGATGCGAAAGGTGTTCCACTCCCCTTTGCCCCGCACCGTCACCTTCGATGGAGCAACGACCGGAAAGATGGCACCGACACTTTCTTTAAGTGGAGGATTGTCGAGCTTGTGGAAGATGTTCAGCTTCAGGCCGCATTCGGCGGGAGGACCGTGCCGGGGCGCACAGAAGTAAAGGCCGCCATTGGCCCAGCCTTTGAGGAAGACTTCGCCGGACCAATCGAAATTTTCAAACTCAAGGTTGGAGCGGAGCCAGGTGGGAAAATTCGAGCCGGGATGAACGGTCACTTCGCCTGCACCATCGACATAGAAGGCCGTTTCCGGCCCTTGTTCGATAGTCCACCCGTTCAAAGTCCTGCCATCAAAAAGTTGATTTTCTTGAGCCCTTAGCGGGGCAAACAAGGCGGTTCCCAGTACAATGAGTGGACGGCGCGTCATCCAATTTAAATTGACAGTCGATCCCATGACCAGCGATTGTACACAATTCGGACCTAGTAGACCCTGTGGAACCAGTAATTCAACACCTGCATACACACTTTCTGTTCGCCTTTGCGGTGGACCGAAGCGAAGTGCTGCAACATCACGGGTCGGTCTGGCATGGCCGTTACTGGATTGACGGGCTCGACGACTGGATCAATGCGCACCATGTGCAAGATTCGCCGGTAGCCACGCACATCGGACGCTGGCAGCGCGCGTCTTATACGCAATTCGATCTTGAATCACGCGCCTATCAGGACATGATTTTTTTCCACCCCTTCGTGCGCCGGATCTTTTTCGATACGGCCGGAGTGGGGGCTTCGGACAACGAGGTGGAAGCGCTTTTGCGCTGCTATCACATTCCACTTTCGGAGAAGAACAAGCTGTTCTTTACGGCCGAAGATTTGAAGGGGCGCGAGGCGGAACTGGAAGTGACCGACCTGCGGCTATTTCTGTTCGCCAATGGACTAGGCATTCTGGCGATCGGGGTTGAGGCTTTTGATTTGCCGGTACACAAGGCGTTGTGGATCAACGAAATGATGCGCAAGGTTTACCCAAGCTCGGGCCGACAGTTGCGTGAAGGCCGGTCGCCGTCGCGGCTTGCGCTTTCAGTGGAGACACCCTACGGCAGAACGCAGGTGCTCGAATCCACTTTTGAAGACAGTGCGATGATCGGGTTTCTTCCGCCTGTCTCGAGCTTGATTACTTCCCTGCTCTACTTTGCAGATTATCGCCGCAACGAGTATGAACCGGTGCTAGACGAGCGGATGATTGTGTATTCATACCTTGCCCTCGATCCAAAAAGTGTTCCCGAGAACTTCCATAAGTCAGAGGAATACGATGTGCTCTTTTCGCGGGCGCTGTATGTGGACCATGCCGGGGAGGACTACCGCTACGCGCGCGGGTTTACCAAGCGTTTGATGGAACAGCAGGTCTACCGGCGCTGGTCGCATCAGGGGACGCTATACGGATTTACAAGCTACTCCAATGTAACGATGTGTTTTGGGACTTTCGATTGCGACGACCATCAGTTGCGCGAAGGATTTTTGATCCACCGTATGTTCGATTCCCGCTACTACCTGATGGCGATCATTGCGCTGTTTTACCGTGCTACCTTACTCGACTTCGCCGAAGGAGTGGCGCTGGTTTCGCGCCGGCTTTATGTCGACTTTCAGGATGGGCGGCTGTCTGAATTGAATATCGAACGCACGAACTTATTGCGTTATGAGTTCCTTGTTTTCTCAAACTACTGGCATTTCGACGAACTGGCAAACAAGGACGAAGAATCGGAGCACTTCCGCATGTTGAGCGCGGTTTACGACATCACGAATATGAAGATGGAAGTAGAGCGCGAAATCGACAAGCTCAACAGCAGCCTGAACGAATACTACACGGCGCGCAATACGCTTGCGGTGAACCGGCTGGCCTTTGTGTCGATTATTCTTGGCGCTGGAGCGGTGATCACCGGCTTTTTCGGAATGAATTTTTCCTATCTGTTTGAGAAAACTTTCTTCCAGCCTACGGCCGATACGTTGTGGATCCACTGGCTCTCGATATTCGCCGTGGGTGCCTTCTGTCTATTCGCGCTGGGCATTACAATCTTCCTCTTTACGCGCAACTGGCACGATTACCGGAGTGTGTTGCGCGGCGGTCAGGAAGTTGCGCCGGGAGTTTCGCGCAAGCTCGGACGCAACAACGGCAAGTCATAGAGGCGGCGCCAGGCCTGCCCATAGGGACGCTCCCAAACGAGATGCACGGCGACTCCGATTGCGACGCAGAGTAGCGTCGTCAAGATGGCATAGGGCATGCCCGGAATCGTGTTGACATAGAGGCCGCCCCAGACCAAACCGAGTTGCTGGCAGATGTAGATGGGATAAGACGCATCGCCGAGAAAGACCAGAAACTTTGGCATCTTAGCCGTGCGCCAAGCGGGCAGCACTGTTCCCGCGACGACCAGCAATGCGGGAATGGCGAAGCGCTTGACGCGCCAGGCATGATTGCCGAATGCCGATTCCCAGTTGAAATCAGTTGGATAAAACGATCCTTCCCAGGAGAGTAAAAGCCACCAGCCGATGCCTGCGGCCAAGAGTGTTGCACCCAGCCAGCGAGGCGCGGTGAAGCGTTTTGCCAATTCTCCGATTGCACAGCCACCAGCGAAAAGAACGAACAAGGGCCATTGATAGAGGCCCAATGCCAGCATGGCGGCGCATCCCCACAAACCGATGTAGCGGACCCCCAGAAAAATGAAGATGGAGAGCACAGCGTAAAACCACATTTCATAAACGAGGGTCCAGCCGTGGATGAGGACAGGCCCGCCGGGCTGGCGGATGAAGAGAAGACTCTTCCAGACCTGCTCAAGAGAGGGAGTCTGGCCCGCATTGCTCTTCCAGTTGTATTCAATGATCGAGACGGCATAGTAGAGCGGAGCGACCTTCCAGATGCGCTTGATGAGAAATCGGCTGGCGCTCTTTTCGCGGTCGGCAACGGTAGAAACGATGAACCCACTGATGACGAAGAAAACGTCGACTCCGAAGATCATGCTCTTGCGCCAAGATTCGTGTTCGCATAGCCAGCAGGAGTCGCCTCGAAGTACGAGGGAATAGAAGGTGTGGTAAAAAACTACTGCAATCGCCGCCAGTGCGCGTAGTACCTGGAGGCTTTCAAGCCGCTGCAT